>JAEZHR010000172.1 GCA_023416415.1 Pseudomonadota bacterium | reverse complement strand
TCTCGACATTCCGGCGGCTGTCGGCATGTTCAACGCCTCGGCGCTGATCCGCCAGGACGACATGATCATCATCGACGGCGATGCCGGCGTGGTGATTGTCGATCCGCCGCCGGCGGTGCTGGAGCAGTATCGCGAACGCCAGGCGCGCCAGCTCAAGGAAAGAAAGAAGCTCGGCAAGCTGAGGAAGACCCCGGCCATCACGCGCGACGGCACGCCGATCGCGCTGCTGGCCAACATCGAACTGCCCGACGACTGCCCGGCCGCGCTCGACCAGGGCGCGGTCGGCGTCGGCCTGTTCCGTTCCGAATACCTGTTCATGGGGCGCTCCGGCTTCGTCGACCGTCTCCCTGGCGAGGATGAGCAGTTCGAAGCCTACCGCCAGGCCGTGCTGAAGATGAAGGGCCGGCCGGTGACCATCCGCACGCTCGACATCGGCGCCGACAAGCCGCTGGACGCCGCCGGGCAGGTTGCGCCCAATCCGGCGCTCGGCCTGCGCGCGATCCGCTATTGCCTGGCCGAGCCGCAGATGTTCCTGACCCAGTTGCGCGCGATTCTGCGCGCCTCGGCCTTCGGTCCGGTCAAGCTGATGATCCCCATGCTTGCCCATGCATCCGAGATCGAACAGGCACTGGCGATGATCGAGCAGGCCAGGGCGCAATTGCGCGAGTCCGGACGCAAGTTCGACCCGGAAATGCCGGTAGGCGCAATGATCGAGGTGCCGGCAGCCGCGCTGGCGCTGCCGATGTTCATCAAGCGCATGGATTTCCTGTCGGTCGGCACCAACGACCTGATCCAGTACACGCTGGCCATCGACCGCAGCGACCACGAGGTGGCCCATCTGCACGACCCGCTGCATCCGGCCATCCTGTATCTGCTGGCGAACACGATCGCCGCCGGTGCACGCGCTGGATTGCCGGTGTCGGTGTGCGGCGAGATGGCCGGCGATGTGCGCTTCACGCGTTTGCTGCTGGGCATGGGTCTGCGCGAGTTCTCGATGCACCCGACGCAGTTGCCGACGGTGAAGCAGGAGATTCTCGGCAGCGATCTGAACGAGATCACGCCGCTGGTGCGCAAGCTGCTCAGGCAGGCGGACCCGGTTGCGGTGGCAGCGGCCGTGGAGCGCCTGCGCAGCGCTGCAGTTTGACGCGATCTGCCCTGTCCGCTATTCTTGCCCGATGCGCCGATTTGACGATCAGCTTGCGGGCGCCTGACAAATACGGCTAAAGCGCGCTTGCTGAAGAAGTTCCGGAACAAGCCCGAATAGCCCGAGAAGCCGAACGCTTTCGGGCTTTTTTGTTTTCCGCTTCCGCTCCGGCCTGCCGCCGCCGCGCCGTCCGACAACCACCGAACAACTATGCCTTCCGTTGGAATTGCCACCCCCCGGTCCATGCGTTTCGCCGAGCCGCTGCAGTTGACGAGCGGCGCGCAGCTGGCCGATTACACGCTGGTCTACGAGACCTATGGCACGCTCAACGCAGACCGCTCGAACGCGGTGCTGATCTGCCACGCGCTCAATGCCTCGCATCACGTCGCCGGCTTCTACGAGAACACCGACGGCAGCCGCAACACCGGCTGGTGGGACAACATGGTCGGCCCCGGCAAGCCGGTCGACACCGACCGCTTCTTCGTCATCGGCGTCAACAATCTCGGTTCCTGCTTCGGTTCGACCGGTCCCATGCATGTCAATCCGGCCACCGCCAAGCCCTACGGCGCCGACTTCCCGGTCGTGACCGTGGAAGACTGGGTACATGCGCAGGCGCGTCTGGCCGACGCGCTCGGCATCGGCTGTTTCGCCGCCGTCATGGGCGGCTCGCTGGGCGGCATGCAGGCGCTTTCCTGGAGCCTGCTGTATCCGGAGCGCCTGCGCCACTGCGTGGTGATCGCCTCCACCCCGAAGCTGTCGGCGCAGAACATCGCCTTCAACGACGTGGCGCGTCAGGCCATCCTGACCGATCCCGACTTTCATGGCGGCCACTATTACGAACACGGCGTGGTGCCCAGGCGCGGCCTGCGCGTGGCGCGCATGGTTGGCCACATCACCTACCTGTCCGACGACAGCATGGCCGAAAAATTCGGACGCGATCTGCGCAACGGCGCGCTGCAGTTCGGTTACGGCATCGACTTCGAGATCGAGTCCTATCTGCGCTATCAGGGCGACAAGTTTTCCGAGTACTTCGACGCCAACACCTATCTGCTGATCACCAAGGCGCTCGATTACTTCGATCCGGCCAGCGAATACGACAACGACTTGACCCGGGCGCTTGCGCGCACGCGCGCGCAGTTCCTGCTGGTTTCCTTCACCACCGACTGGCGCTTTTCTCCCGAGCGCAGCCGCGAGATCGTGCAGGCCTTGGTCAACAACAAGCGGCGCGTCTCCTATGCCGAGATCGACGCGCCGCACGGTCACGACGCCTTCCTGCTGGAAGATCCGCGCTACATGGGCGTGGTGCGCGCCTACTACGAACAGATATGGAAAGACCTGCAAGCCGGCGGCAACGGGAGGGCGGCAGCATGAAATACAAGGAACTCAACGCGCGCCGCGCCGACCTCGCCTTCATTGCGCACTGGGTGCAGCCGAATGCGCATGTGCTGGACCTGGGGTGCGGCGACGGCACCATGCTGGAATACCTGCAGTCGGAGAAGGGCTGCATCGGCTACGGCGTGGAAATCGACGACGACAAGATCCGCGCCTGCGTCGAGCGCGGCGTGTCGGTGATCCAGCTGGACATGCAGGCCGGGCTCGCGATGTTTCCCGATCGCGCCTTCGATCTGGTGCTGTGCCTGTCGTCGCTGCAAATGATGAAGAACGTGGAAGGCACGCTCAAGGAGATTGCCCGGGTCGGGCGCGAAGCCATCGTCTCCTTCCCGAACTTCGCCTACTGGCGCCACCGGCTGGCGATCCTGAGCGGGCACATGCCGGTGTCGAAGTCGCTGCCCTACCAGTGGTACGACACGCCCAACCTGCGCTATTCGACGATCAAGGATTTTGCGGAACTTGCGAACAAGGTCGGGCTCGAAGTGCTCGACTGCATCGCCTTGCACGAGGGAAACCCCGTATCATTCCTGCCCAATGCGCGCGGCAGTCTCGCCGTCTTCCGCTTCCGTAACAAAACGTCCACATGAGCCAAGCATCCAGCCCGCCGAATCCGACGACAACGCGTGACGAGCCGGGCCGGATGCGCAGCACCAGCGGCGCAGGGAAGCGGGGCGGCCCCAAGGGCCCGAGCATTCGCGAGGCCTTTCTCCAGCCCTCGGCCTGGACGATGTTCTTCTTCGGCTTCGCCTCCGGCCTGCCGTTCCTGCTCGTGGCCGGCACGCTCGCCTACTGGCTCAAGGAAAATGGCATCACCCTGCGCGACATCACGATGATCGCCAGCGCCGGTCTGGCCTATTCCTTCAAATTTCTGTGGGCGCCGCTGGTCGATCGCCTGCGCCTGCCGCTGCTCGGCCGGCTCGGCCAGCGCCGCAGCTGGATCCTGCTGACCCAAGTGCTGATCATGGCCGGCCTGATCGCCATGGCCGTTATCACGCCGTCGCAGCTTGCGCTGTTCGTTTGCCTGACCTTGCTGGTCGCCCTGGCCGGCGCCACCCTCGACATTGCGGTGGATGCCTATCGCATCGAGATCGCGCCGCCGCAAGCGCAGGGCGCGCTGGTGGCAACCTACTCGCTCGGCTACCGCATTGCCCTGATCGTGACGGGGGCCGGCGCGCTGGTGCTGGCCGACCACGCGGTGTGGCCGCTGGTTTATGCCGGCATGGCCGCATGCATGCTGATCCCGCTCGTGGCCAACCTGCGCGCGCGCGAACCGGAGGTGCTGCGCGTGCAGGTCCAGACCTGGAAGCAGGGCATCCGCGAGGGCGTGGTCGAGCCTTTCGCCGATTTCTTCCGTCGCTTCGGCGGGCAGGTCGGGCTTGTCATCCTGCTGTTCATCCTGCTGTTCAAGATTTCCGACCAGGCGCTGGTGGGCGGCATCATCGGCCCGTTCTACCTCGACCAGGGTTTTTCCAAGACCGAGATCTCCACCATCTCCAAGGTCTACGGCATCTGGATCGGCATCGCAGGGGCCTTCCTGGGCGGCATCGCCGTCGTGCGCTGGGGCGTCGAGCGCGCGCTGCTGTTCGGCAT
>JAEZHR010000086.1 GCA_023416415.1 Pseudomonadota bacterium | reverse complement strand
GGCGGGGGGGGCCCCGGCCCCCCCCCCCCGGCCGCAACCGCAACCGCAACACCACTCCGCATGAGCGAACTGCATCAAGACACCGGGCCGGCGAAGGAAGCACCGCCGCGCGTACCGGCCAGGCTGGAAGAATTCTGCGCTGCCATGGCGATGGCACTGATCTGCTGCATTACCTTTGCCAACGTGTTGGTGCGCTACTTCACCGATGCATCGTTTGCGTTCACGGAAGAATTTTCCGTGTTCCTGATGGTGGTCGTGACCCTGTTCGGCGCTTCCGCTGCCTTCGCGCGCAACACCCATATCCGCATGACCTTTCTCACCGACCGCCTGTCGGCCACGACGGCTCGGCGCGTCGAGTACGTCGTGCAGGTCTTCAGTGCCGCAATGTTCGGCATCATGGCCTGGTACGGCTATCTCCTTTTTCTCGATGACTGGGAATACGGAACGACCTCGCCCGGCATCGGTATTCCGCAGTGGATCTACACGATCTGGCTGCCGGCGCTGTCGGCCGTGATCTTCCTGCGTATCGTCGGGCGTGCGATTCGCCTGGCAAGGGGAGGCCGCTCATGATCGCCGAAGGCAGCCTCATTCTCTTTCTCGGCTTTGCCTTGCTGCTGGCCATCGGCACGCCACTGGCCGTCGCGCTGGGAATCAGCGGCACCGCCGTCATTCTGGTCGAAGGGCTGGGCATCATGTCGGTCCCGACCAATGCCTACAACGGCATTGCGAAATATCCGCTGCTGGCGCTGCCGGTGTTCATTCTGGCCGGGATGCTGTTCGAGCGCGCCGGGGTTGCCGTTCGCATTGTGCGCCTGGCTTCGGCCATCGTCGGCAAGCGGCGCGGTGCGCAGGGCATCGTTGCGATCCTGGTGTGCATGCTGTTGGGTGGCATGTCGGGCTCCGGCCCGGCGGACGCGGCGGCGGTGGCCATGGTCATGATCCCGAGCATGTTCCGCCAGGGCTATCCGAAGACCTTCTCCGCGACCCTGATCGCGGCAGCCGGTTCGACCGCGATCCTGATTCCGCCATCGGTGGCGCTGATCGTCTACAGTATCCTCGTGCCTTCGGCTTCGGTGCCGGCGCTGTTTGCCGGCGGCATGATTCCCGGCATTCTGGCCGGGTTATCGCTGATCGTGCCGACGCTGTATTTTTCATGGAAGTACGGCTGGGGCATGCAGGACGACGAGGAAACGCCGCGCTTCTGGGCCAGCTTGAAGGACGCGGTGTGGGGCTTGCTTGCACCCGTCATCATCCTCGGCGGACTGCGCACCGGTCTGTTCACGCCGACCGAGGCGGCGGTGGTCGCGGTGTTCTACGGCCTGTTCGTCGGCACCGTCGTCTACCGTTCGCTGTCGTTGCGCGATGTCTATCGCGTGCTGGTGGATTCGGCTGAAATGTCGGCTGTGGTGATGCTGATCATCTCGCTGGCCGGCGTGTTCGCCCATGCCGGCTCGACGCTGGGCGCCTTCGATGCCATGGCCAAGAGCTTGCTCGGATTCGTCGGCAGCGAGGCGATGATGCTGCTGATGATCACCATCCTGCTGCTGATCGCCGGCATGCTGCTGGATGCGGTGTCGGTCTTCCTGATCTTCCTGCCCATCCTGGCGCCGATCATGGTGGCCTATCAGTGGGATCCGGTGTGGTTTGGCATCATCATGACGATGAACCTTGCCATCGGCCAGTTCACGCCGCCGATGGCCGTCAACCTGATGGTGACGACGCGCGTCGCGGGCATCCCGATCGAGTCGACCATCCCCTGGGCAGTATGGCTTGCGCTGTCCATGCTTGCCGCGCTCGCGCTGGTGATGATTTTTCCGCAACTGGCGCTTTGGCTGCCGCGCATACTTGGTTACTAAGGAAGCGACGGCGCCCTGAAATCATGTCTGAAGAACTTTGTTATATGAGCGCCACGGAAATGGCGGCTGCCATCCGTGGTGGCCGCCTTTCGGCGCGCGAACTGATGCAGGCCCATCTGGATCGCATCGAACAATTCAATCCCCGGCTCAATGCCATCGTCACGCTGCATGCCGAGCAGGCCATGCATGCGGCCCGCGCCGCAGATGAGGCGCAGGCGCGGGGCGCTGCGCTGGGGCCGTTGCACGGCCTGCCCGTGGTGCACAAGGATCTGCTTGCCACGGCCGGCATGCGCACCACCTTCGGCTCGCGGGTGTATCGCGACCACGTCCCGAAGCACAACGCACTGATCGTCGAGCGGCAGCAGCGTGCCGGCGCAATCAGCATGGGCAAGACCAATACCCCCGAGTTCGGCGCAGGTGCCCAGACCTTCAATGACGTGTTTGGCGCCACGCGCAACCCCTACGATCTGTCGAAGACCTGCGGCGGCTCCAGCGGCGGATCGGCCGTGGCCTTGGCGGCAGGCATGGCGGCCTTGGCCGACGGCACCGACATGGGCGGCTCGCTGCGTTGCCCGGCGAATTTCTGCAACGTCGTCGGCCTGCGGCCTTCGGTCGGCCGCGTGCCGCAGGTGCCGGCTCTCGACGGTTGGGGCAGCCTCTCGGTGTCCGGTCCGATGGCGCGCTCGGTCGAGGATCTTGCACTGCTGCTGTCGGTCATGGCCGGGCACGACGGTCGCGACCCGCTGGCCATCGCGCAGGACGGGAGGGGCTTCGCGGCGTCGCTTGAGCGCGATATGAAAGGCGTGCGCCTTGCATGGTGTCCGGATATCGGCGGCCTGCCGGTCGAGCGTAAGGTGAGAGAAGTGATCGATGCCCAGCGCAAGGTTTTCGAGGACATGGGCTGCGTGGTCGAGGACGCCTGTCCCGACCTGCGCGATGCGCACGAAATCTTCATGAACCTGCGCGCCTACAGTTTCGAGCTGCTGCTGGGTGCCGTGATGGACATGCATCCCGGCATGCTCAAGGAATCCGTCGTCTGGAACATAGAGGCCGGGCGCAAGCTCTCCGCACGAGACCTGGCGCGCGCGGAAAAGCTGCGCACGGCGCTGTTCCAGCGCATGCATGCGTTCATGCAGCGCTATGAGGCGATCGTGATGCCGGTGAATCAGGTAGCTCCGTTCCCGGTCGAGCAGCAGTACGTCACGGAAATCGACGGCGTGAAGATGGAAACCTACATCGACTGGATGCGCTCCTGCTATTTGGTGACGGCCACCACGCTGCCGGCAATGTCGGTTCCGGCCGGCTTTGCCGAAGACGGCTTGCCGGTCGGGCTGCAACTGGTCGGACGCCATCAGGGCGAGTTCGCCCTGATGCAGCTGGCCTACGCTTTCGAGCAGGCCAATGGCAGTGCGCGCCGGCGCCCCCCCTTGGAAAGCAACATGCAATGAAACGTCTCACGATTCACTTCTCTCACGCGAACAGTTATCCGGCCGGCACCTACAGCGTGTTGTTCTCGCATCTGAAGAAGCACTACGAGGTGCATGCGCTGGACATGCACGGCCACAATCCGGCTTATCCGGTCACTGCAGGCTGGTCGTGGCTGGAGCGCGAACTGGTCGACGAGCTCGCAAAGCGCTATCGCGAGCCGGTGGTGCTGGTAGGTCATTCACTCGGCGGCATGCTGAGCCTGATGGCTGGCAAGGCGCGTCCCGACCTCGTGCGTGCGGTCGTTCTGCTCGATTCGCCGGTTGTCGCCGGGTGGCGGGCTGCCATCTGGCGCGCGATTCGTCCAATGAAAATGGCCGATGAGTTTTCTCCGGCCAAATACTCGCGCCGGCGTCGCAATCACTGGCCCGACCAGGAAACTGCCTACCGGTACTTTGCGGGCAAGGACATCTTCAAGGTATGGGAACCACAAGTCTTGCGGGACTATCTGACCCACGGCTTGGTGCCGCACCCGGAGGGCGGCCTGACCCTGCGTTTTAGGCGCGATACCGAAACGCAGATTTACCGTACCTTGCCGCATCATCTCGGGGTACTTGCCAGGCGCGCATACCGGGTGCCGGTGGGTTTCATCGGCGGTACCGACTCGATCGAATGCAGACAGGCCGGACTCGCGGCGACGCGACGTCTGGTGGGAAAGCACTACATGCAGTTGCCCGGCGGGCATCTGTTCCCGATGGAAGCACCGGCTGAAACTGCAAAGGCGGTTCACAAGATGATTCAAGCCCTGACCGGACATTGAGGACACGGAGCCATGATCCTGCGCCTGCTGCCGCTTGCCGGCCTCCTGCTGAGCGGTTTTGCCTTGGCCTGGGGGCCGGGGCAGGCAGTCGAGGACTATCGCAGGATCTATGAGGCCGGGCGTGCGGTGCACACGCTCGACATCGATAACGATTCGCTGCTGTTGCGCAACGCAGACGGTTTCTACAGCAGCGGTCTGCGCTACAGCCATCGGCGGGCCATTGGCACCGGGCACGGCGTGCAGGTGGCGGGTTGGCGAATCGGTCAGGAGCTGTATACCCCCTCCGATATCAAATTGCCTGCGGACCGCATACAGCTGCGTGACCGGCCCTATGCAGGGTGGCTGTATGGCGGCGTGTTCCGGGAGACATATCGTGCCGATGGCACATACCTGAAGACAGGCATCGACATCGGCTGCCTCGGCCCCTGTGCGGGCGGCGAATGGATTCAGACGCGGTTTCACCGGCTGTTGAACGATCCCGAGCCGCAGGGCTGGTCGCGCCAGATACGCAATGAGTGGGGCGTGGTGTTGCATGCGGATTACGTGCCGGTGCGCTGGTCGCCGGTGGCGCATGTCGATCTGACGCCGCACCTGCGCGCCCGCTTCGGCAATATATTCACCGACGCAGGCGCGGGCCTGATCCTGCGGGCCGGCCGGCTCGACGACTTGCCTGGCCAGCGCGCGTTCTACGGCTTCTTGCGCATGGACGGTCGCTTCGTCGGCTACGATGCGACCCTGCAAGGGGGCGTGTTTTCGAACGACAGCCCGCATACAGTGGACCCGGAGCGCTTCGTTGGCGAAGTCGAACTCGGGGCGGCCTGGGTGCAAGGACCGTTTGGACTGCGGGCTGCGATCGTGCGGCGTGGAAACG
>JAEZHR010000034.1 GCA_023416415.1 Pseudomonadota bacterium | reverse complement strand
ACCTTTGGTAAAACCGATTTCCGCCATCATCTCCAGGTCGAATCGGGTGCGCTGTTCCAGCCGCTGCTCCTCGATCAGCTTGTTTTCGCGCCGAAAAAACTCCAGACGCTCGCGCAGCTCATCCTTGATCGACTCGATCGCTCGCAACACCGTCTCGCGAGGTGTCACGTAGTGCGATCCGGGATAAATCGTGAAGCGTGGAATTTTCTGACGCACGCGGCCGGTCAGCGGATCGAACAGCTGGAGGCTTTCGATTTCATCGTCGAAGGTTTCGATGCGTAGCGCCAGCTCCGCGTGTTCCGCCGGAAAAACGTCGATGGTGTCGCCACGGACGCGGAAGGTGCCGCGCCCGAAGTCAACCTCGTTGCGCGTGTATTGCATCTGGATCAAACGTGCGATCACGTCACGCTGACTGACCTTGTCCCTGGCGCGCAGCGTCAGGATCATGCGATGGTATTCATTCGGATTACCGATACCGTAGATCGCCGACACCGTTGCCACGATCACCACGTCGCGCCGCTCCATCAGCGACTTGGTGCACGACAGGCGCATCTGCTCGATGTGCTCGTTGATCGAGGAATCCTTCTCGATGAACAGATCGCGCTGCGGAACGTAGGCTTCCGGCTGGTAGTAGTCGTAGTAACTGACGAAGTATTCAACCGCGTTGTGTGGAAAGAACTCCCGGAACTCGCTGTACAGCTGCGCAGCCAGCGTCTTGTTCGGCGCGAAGATGATGGCCGGACGCCCTGCCCGTGCAATCACATTCGCCATCGTGTAGGTTTTGCCGGAACCGGTCACGCCCAGCAGTGTCTGGAATGAGAGACCGTCCTCGATGCCTTCGACCAGTTTGTCGATTGCGCCCGGCTGATCGCCCGCCGGCGGAAACGGCTGGTAGAGGCGAAACGGAGAGTCCGGAAATGTGATGATTTTCGAGTCGTCGGTGGGGCTCGATACCTGGGATAAATCCGCCATCCTGATTGGACCTTTGGTAGAATGCAAAGTTGCGCTCCGGCCCGCAAAGTAGCACCTCCAGCGCCGGCTTCAACCTGCCGCCACAACCCGGGCGAACGCCCTTCCGGCGGCGAATTTTCGATGGTATCACGATGACCCAAGCCCAATCCGCCTCCCTATTTGCCTCCGTCGAGATGGCGCCGCGCGACCCAATTCTCGGCATTACCGAAGCCTTTGTCACAGACAAGAATCCCAACAAGGTGAATCTGGGCGTCGGGGTTTATTACGATGACAACGGCAAGGTGCCCCTGCTTCAGTGTGTACGCAGAGCCGAAGCTCAACTGGCCGAACTGGCCGCTCCGCGCACCTACCTGCCGATCGATGGCCTTGCCGCCTACGACCGTGCCGTGCAGGACCTTGTATTCGGCGCCGACAGCGCCGTGGTACGCGAAAAGCGCGCGATCACTGCGCAGGCTCTCGGCGGCACCGGCGCCCTGAAACTCGGCGCGGATTTCCTGAAGCGCTTCTCCCCGAATTCCGAAGTCTGGATCAGCGACCCGAGCTGGGAAAACCACCGCGCCCTGTTCGAAGCTGCCGGTTTCAAGGTCAACAGCTATGCATACTATGATCCCGCGACCCGCGGGGTAAACTTCGACGGGATGCTTGCCGCACTAAAGAGCATGCCTGCCGGGGCCATCGCCGTGCTGCATGCCTGCTGCCACAACCCGACCGGCGCCGACCTGACCGAGGCGCAATGGGATGAAGTGATCAAGGTCGTCACCGAGCGCGGACTGATTCCCTTCCTCGACATGGCTTACCAGGGCTTCGGCGACGGCATCGCTGAAGACGGCAAGGTGGTACGCAAGTTCGCCGACACCGGCGCAGCCCTGTTCGTCTCCAACTCGTTCTCGAAGTCGTTCTCGCTGTACGGCGAACGCGTCGGAGCCCTGTCCATCGTTTCCACCAGCGCCGAGGAATCTGCCCGCGTGCTCTCGCAGCTCAAGCGCGTCATCCGCACGAACTACTCGAACCCGCCACTGCACGGCGGCCAGGTCGTAGCGACTGTGCTGTCCAACCCCGAACTGCGTCAAATGTGGGAAGACGAGCTCGGCGGCATGCGCGTGCGCATTCGCGAAATGCGCCAGTCCCTCGCCGACAAGCTCAAGCAGAAGGCTCCGGGCCAGGACTTCGATTTCGTGGTCAAGCAACGCGGCATGTTCTCGTACTCCGGCCTGACCAAGGAACAGGTCGGCCGCCTGCGCGATGAGTTCTCCGTCTATGCGATCGACACCGGCCGCATCTGTGTTGCCGCACTGAACTCGAAGAACATCGATGCCGTCACGGACGCGATCGCCAAGGTTCTTTGATCGGGAATATGTGCGTGGAAAAAATCTTTCTTGAGAGCTTTGACACGCACGGAAAAATCGGCCTATAATTACGGCTCTGCTGTTCCCTGATAGCTCAGTCGGTAGAGCGACGGACTGTTAATCCGCAGGTCCCTGGTTCGAGTCCAGGTCGGGGAGCCAAAAAATACAAAGCCCAGTCGGAAGCGACTGGGCTTTTTGTTTTCCCACATGATTTTCTTTCGGGGGATGCATGTCCGGGCGGCCGGTTTGACGCCATGCAAGTCGGCAGGCTTCGCAAACTCTAAGGTGGATTCTTCGACCCACCGTCGCCCTATTCTCAGGAGTCCTCCATGTACATCGGCTTTGGCACGCTGCTCGTCATCCTCATCCTGATCCTGTTGTTTACCTGATTCAGAACTGTCGTTCCGGCACCACTGCCTGCCGTGCCCACGCGCACTCCAGCGACCGTATTTGATGAATCGCAAATTGAGCAACACATCCGTTACTACACTGGAAACGTTGCAAACAGGAAAACTTGCCGTTACCTCAGACACCGAAGCACCCAGGAGTACCTCGAATGCTTCGACCGATCATAGGAGAGAGGGCATGAGCATGGCATATGCATGCAAGGCGGCGGCCTCGGCATCCCACCTTCCCCGGCAGTTGCGGCTAGTTTGTCGGACCGACAGTTTGTCGGCCCTGCGCTCGGCAGTCGATCATGGCGCCAATTCCATCCGTTTGATATGGCGTACGCGTGACCAGCCAAACCGCGGTCATCCGGAGTTCCAGCGTGCCGGCCTAAGAAGGGCCGTCCAGTATGCGCGTCGACACAATTGCAATGTTTCCCTTGAAGTGTCCCCCGCCTGCATCGCGCCCGATGCCATGGGAGCCCTGCTGACACGAGCACTTGATGCCGGCATCCACGAGATTGTTCTTTCCTCGCAGAAGCTCGCGCTCTACCTGCGCGTTCACCATCCTGCGCTCGAATTACAGTTGATTGCCGACGAATCTCTGTCGAATCGCCGCGCCCTGACCCTGCTGCGCGTTCAGCTCGGCATTCCCCGCGTTACCGTCCCACCAGGCTTAAGCTTCGCCCTGTTGCGTGAACTGTCCGATATTCCAGGCATGGAGATTGAGGTGCCAGTGATTTTCCCGGGTTATGCATTCGCCACCGGCATTGATAATCGCAAGCCGGCAGCGATGTCCCCTGCCGATGCAGTTTCGTGCTCCGACGGGACACCGGCTTGTAATGACAGTGTCTTTCAAGGGCTGCCGGTTGATCCACTGGAGGCGCTTCCGCACCTTCACCTGCTGGCTGCCACCGGTGCATTCGGCTTGCTGGTTGAGACCGCGGGGCGTTCGCCGGCCCGCGTTGCACAGTTGACCGGCTCATGGCGCTCAGCCCTGGACCGCCTGCATCAAGGGAGCACTCGACTGGCGCGCCCTTAGCGCAGCTTGCCCAGATGGCCGGCCCACATGCTCTGAGTCGCTACAAAGATTTCGCGCAGAAGGCAGACGAAGCTCCCGATGAGGGAGAACATGCTGCCGATGAAGCAGACTGCGATGACCAAGGCTAGCTTGATGTTCAGTGCGGCACCGATGAAGAGCGCCGCGATGACTACGCACACGAGCAGGCCACAGGCGGTACTGAGGGTGATGGCCCAATTGATCAGCGTCGCACGTCGATAGAGCGCGGCAAGCTCTTCGTGCTCGGCACCATGTGGTGCATCAGGCGCAGCATGTATGCGCCCTTCCAGCACCCGTGATCGGTCAATAATGCGTGCCAAACGATTGATCAGCACCGACAGCTTGGTACCGACGCCGGTCAGCAAAAAGACCGGGGCAATTGCGAGTTGAATCGTGTTTCCGATATTACCGATTTGAATTTCCATCAACAGCTCGCGCTGGTAGTAAGAATGAATGGCGGCAAGTCTAACAGGTGCCTATATGGAAATCCGGAGCGAGACGGTTCGGCAACGGGCTCTTCCAACAAACCACGTCTTTCCGCAAATCTCAAGTTGCGGAAAGCAGGCGTTTCGAAACGATCAACGAAGCCCCTGGGTGTGTCCGTAATATCGGATCGGTAACGTGTCAAAAGGTCCGTCGCATTCTGACCTTCGAGTTGCGCCGAACTCGGACCACAGGCAACGTCCGCCACCTTCCGCCCCCCGCCGGCATGACAATCCGGTCCGAAGGACTCCAGAGACGATGATGACCGCTCACCTCGAACCCGGCGCCGTCGCGCGCTTGAATCCGCTTACCATGGTTTCGCACTTTCCGGCTGCTATGCTGGAGGCTTCGCTGCCGGAAGCGACGTGCTCGCCCATGTACGGCATTCTGGTCGTCGATGATCAGGAGCGGATCGTGGTAGTCAATCATCGCGCCGAGCACATTTTCGGATATGCGGCGAACGAATTGCTTGACAAGCCGCTCGACATGCTGGTGCCGCCGACTGCGTCGGACAAGCCGCACGCGCGGCGCAGCATGATGCTGAACCGTGCTGCAAGCAGGCGCAACAGGATCAAGCTCCATGGCCGCCGGGCGGATGGATCTGCACTGGTGCTCAAGTCGCAGGCCTCGCGCGTGCGGCTGGGTTCGGACTACTACCTGGCCCTCATCTTGCACGATTCCACCCCGGCGCTTCAGGACGACCGGAAGCCTTCCCACCCATTGCTGGCCGCCCCCGTGCGTGCGCACGCACTGACCACGCAGCAGGCCAGCGAAATGGAAAAGCGCCGCTTTTCGCGCAAACTTTACGACGACATCGGACAACGTCTATCGGTGCTCAAACTCGATCTGAGCTGGCTGGAAAACAGTCTGCATAGCTCGGGCCGCCATGTGCCGGCCCGGCTGGCGGAAATGCAGGGTCTGCTCGACAACGTCATTACCCTCACAAAGAGCATGGCTTCAACCCTGCGCCCGCCGGTGCTCGACGACTTCGGACTGCTGCCGGCAGTGGAGTGGATGCTTGAAAGCTTTCGCAAGCGCAGTGCGATGCGATTCCGCCTGGAGCACAGCGGCATGGAAAATGGACTTGACGACGTGCTGGCCTCGGTGACATTCCGGATCATCCAGGAAGCACTGGCGAACACTGAACGCCATGCCCATGCGAGCCAGGTCTGGGTTGCTCTGCACCAAGACCCCCACCATCTCAACGTAAGCGTGCGCGACGATGGTATCGGGCTTGAACCGGGCGACCTGGCAAAGGCCGGGTGCTACGGTCTTGTTGCCATGCAAGAACGCATTTTTGCTTTGGGAGGTACAATCCGCATCGACAACGCGCGACCACACGGCGCTCTGATCGAAGCATGCATTCCGCTAGAGCAGACCTTGCCGGTCGAATCCCATCAGACAACAAGCTTGCCTGCACATGATACGAATCGTAATCGCCGATGATCACACCATCATGCGAGAAGGTCTCAAGCGCATTCTCGAGGGTGCGGATGACATTGAAGTCGTCGGTGAAGCAGTCGATGGTTTCGAAGCGTTGGCCCATGTGCGCAGAGGGGGCTTCGACCTGCTGATGCTGGACCTTTCGATGCCGGGCCGTAGTGGCGTCGAACTGATCCGCCAGATCAAGGATGAAGTGCCCAAGCTGCCGATTCTGATTCTGACCATGCACGAGGAAGAACAATACGCGGTGCGCGCGATCAGGGCCGGCGCCCGGGGCTACCTGACGAAGGAAAGCGCCGGCACCCAACTCGTCTCGGCGATTCGCAAGGTGGCATCAGGCCGCCCCTACATCAGTCTCGAGGTCGCAGAGCAGCTTGCAATGGACGTCATGCCCTCGAACGAAGACCTCCCGCACAAGCAGCTTTCCAACCGGGAATTCGAGGTTTTCACCCTGCTCGTGTCGGGCAAGTCGATCACCGAAATTGCCGACTTTCTTCATCTTTCCGCCAAGACCGTTAGCACCCACAAGACCCGCATCCTGACCAAAATGAACATGAGTTCGCTGGCAGAGATGGTGCAATATGCAGTCCAGCACCGTCTGCTCGGTCCGCTGAAGAACTGACGCCGTTCGCGGCAATTCCCACTCCCCTCCTGTCACGCTCCCCGGACTGCGTCGTAAGAATATTCCTACAAGCGCTGTGCCGTGCCTACATCCCAATTAAGGGACTCCCGATAGAAATCACCGACCTCGGTTGCGATACTGGCCACTTTCAGGTCAAGCGTGAAGCGAGGCAAGTATCACCGGCCGCGTTTGCCGCGCACGTGTCTGGACATAGCAATAACGATAACGGAGAGAGGCACCCTCCCGTGCGTAGCCAACGTCGGCGGCTCCGTACGAGCCCCATCGCAGTTCACAGGATCAGGAGATGCACATGCTGCCAACACAGTCCCCCGCGGCCAGCGCTGAATCAGCTCCGGCAATCGTTCCTTCCACCTCGCTCGAAGCAGGTTGGCAAAGGCAAGGCAAGCTCTGGTCAAACCTCAAGGAATTGTGCGACGTATTACGCATTCAGGCTGCCGCAATCCACACTGAAGAGGAGCTGCTCTTTCAGCACGTGCAATTCAAGACCGGCCAGCGCGTACACACCATCGGGCAGCCATTCGACACGCTCTACATCGTCCATTCCGGCTTTCTGAAAACCGTGCTGATCGACGAATTCGGTAATGAGCAGGTACTGAGCTTCCCAATGAAGGGTGATCTGTTCGGCGTCGATGGCATCCACACCAAGCGCTACGCGTCCGAGGCGGTTGCGCTATCCAATTGCGACTTGATTCTGCTGCCTTTCAAGAAGCTCACCCAGCTCGGACGTGCTCACGCGGAATTCGAACATGCAATGTACAGCGTGATGAGCCGGGAGCTGGTGCGCGAACAGTCGATGGTGAGCATGTTGGGCGCGCTTTCGGCCGAGGCCCGTGTAGCCCGTTTTCTGGTCAATCTGTCCGAGCGCTACGCCGAGATGGGGTATTCGAGCAAGCTCTTCAACCTTCGCATGACACGCCATGAGATCGGCAGCTACCTCGGCCTCACACTGGAGACCGTCAGCCGCACCCTGTCCGCATTCAACGAGATCGGTCTCATATCGGTGGACCAGCGTTCGATCGGTATCAAGGACATCGAAGCGCTGCGTACCTTGCGCCGCCTGCCCCCCTCAAGCAACCGCGCGCGCCAGCTCGCCG
This sequence comes from Pseudomonadota bacterium, assembly GCA_023416415.1. GTDB lineage: Bacteria > Pseudomonadota > Gammaproteobacteria > Burkholderiales > Burkholderiaceae_D > Noviherbaspirillum. The sequence goes on along the minus strand of JAEZHR010000034.1, from coordinate 7,925 downwards.
CTCGCAAGGCTCGGCAGGCCGCGCAGGGCCCTGATAACCCCGATGGCGATTGGGGACAGCTTGCAACAGCCTGATGCACTACCACGCAAGAGAAGCCGGCCCGCTCGCAGCGGGCCTTTTTCATGGTGCAGCCGCCTGCACTTGCCTATCTACGGCGTGAAGCGCTTCCGTCGATACCATTGCCACTGCCCCGGCGCGCTCCTTCGCCGCCACTCTCGGCCACATAATGTGCCGCTCGAACCGAGGCACGTGCCTGGCTTGCAGCGGATTCACTGGCTTGCTGGACGCTCGATCGCGCGGCGCTGAGGTTTCGCGTCGCCATGGCGTTGGCTTCCTTGAAAGCGGCCTCCCACATGGAAAGCATGCTGGTCATGGGATTCAGCGTCGCCTCGGTCGCCGGTTCCGGCGCGCTCGGCGGCTCCGCCATCATCACGGTTGCCTTAGCCGGCTGCGTACCTATCTGATCCATGTACGCGTACATGGACCTGCCGATCTCCGTTTGCAGTTCCGCAATCGCGCGCATGAACTCCGTCTGGTAATTGATCGCTTCGCCCGAACTGCGCGTCAAGCTCAGCGCCAGCCCGGATTCGGCCGGGCTTCCGCCGCTGGTCAGCGCCTGGGCCATCCGCAGTTGCTGGTCAACAGCATGGTGGGTGGCCTCGAGCACCAGATGGTCGAGTTTCTTGGTCCCGGCAAAAATCGCTTCGGCAAAGCGGCGAGATACTTCCAGTTGAAACTGGTACAGGTTCGCCATCGGATTGGGGATCTGTTGCATGCTATTCTCCTGTCGCCTTTCAGTTCGAGCACCCTTTGTACGAGCGGCCTATTGTGGGTGCATTCGCCGAACCGAGGCGTTTTGCGGCCGGACTTGATTGAGACGTATCAAAGCGTTTGCGAAGATAAAATCAGGCCGCAACCTGCGAAATTCATTTGTCCGGTGAGTCCCGCCGACGTCCGTCACGTACCTGTCCGGACATCCTTGCAGCTCACGCATCGGCGCGCACTTTCCACGATGCCCAGCAGGTATAATTTCCGACCAGCACAGAATGCAAACCGAGCGCTGGCGGATGCCGCACCGACATGAGCCGCTTCATCGCGGCCCTTTTTTTGCCTGGCAACAGGATCGTATCGATCCGGCGCTTTATGCCGCTTCCAGTAATTCGTGACATGTCCAAAACCCCGAGCAGTAAACCGCTAGAGATCAAGATTTCCACCGTTGTCGCCGTTTCGGTGATCCTGCGCACATTCGATCTCCAGGCGTTGGAGTCGGCGCTGCAAGAGGCCACTGGCGGCGCAGACGACTATTTCGAGAACGAGGTTGCCGTCCTCGACGTGGCCGGCTGTCAAGAGCAGGAAATGCCCGACTGGGCCACGCTGATCGCCATCTTCAAGGCCTCGAGCCTGAACCCTGTCGCCGTGCGCGGCGCTCCGGCACGCTGGAACGAGTCCATCCTCGCTTGCGGCATGACGCTCGATACACTGCCCCAGCCACGCGCGGAACGCCCGGCAGAACCGGAACCGGAACCGATGCCTGCCCCGACGCCGGCCCCTGCACCTGCTGCTGCCGCCATGATCGTGGACACTCCGGTGCGCGCCGGCCAGCGCATCTACGCGCGCGGTGCGGATCTGGTCGTGACAGCAATCGTCAATGCAGGTGCCGAGCTGATCGCCGACGGCAGCATCCACGTCTACGCGCCACTGCGCGGGCGTGCGCTGGCCGGTGCCAGCGGCAATGCTTCCGCACGCATCTTCGCGCTGTCCATGGAAGCCGAACTGGTTTCAATCGCTGGCACCTATCGCACCTTCGACGGCGGGCTGCCACCGGAGGTCGCGAAGAAGGCCGCACAAGTCAGGCTTGCCGGTGACCGCATTGATGTGTTATCCATTCGCGCCTGAAACATTACGTGTTTGTCATCTTTCTGAATAACAAGGAGCAGTTGTGGCAAAGATCATCGTTGTAACGTCGGGCAAGGGGGGGGTTGGCAAGACCACGTCGAGCGCCAGTTTTGCCTCCGGCCTCGCCCTGCGCGGGCACAAGACCGCCGTCATCGACTTCGACGTCGGCCTGCGAAACCTGGACCTGATCATGGGTTGCGAACGCCGCGTCGTATACGACCTGGTCAACGTGATCAACAAGGAAGCCACCCTCAACCAGGCCCTCATCAAGGACAAGCACTGCGAGAAGCTGTTCATCCTCCCGGCTTCCCAGACGCGCGACAAGGATGCCCTGACCGAGGAAGGCGTAGAGCGCGTGCTCAACGACCTGGCCGCCATGGGCTTCGAGTACATCGTTTGCGACTCGCCCGCGGGTATCGAACACGGCGCCGTGATGGCCCTGACTTTCGCCGACGAGGCCATCGTCGTTACCAACCCGGAGGTCTCGTCGGTGCGCGACTCTGATCGCATCCTCGGCATCATCCAGGCAAAATCCCGGCGCGCACTGCGTGGCGAAGAGCCGGTCAAGGAACACCTGCTGATCACGCGCTACGTTCCCAAGCGCGTCGAAGCGGGCGAAATGCTTTCATACACGGACGTGCAGGAAATCCTGCGCATTCCGCTGATCGGCATCATTCCCGAATCCGAGTCGGTACTGCATGCCTCCAACCAGGGCAATCCGGCCATCTACGTCGAAGGCAGCGACGCATCCGAAGCCTACAAGGATGTGGTTGCGCGCTTCCTGGGCGAGGAAGTCCCGCTGCGCTTCACGTCCTATGAGAAGCCCGGCCTGTTCCAGCGTCTGTTCAAGGGGAAGTGACATGTCCCTGCTCTCCTTCCTGTTCACGAACAAGCCCAAAAGTGCCAGCACTGCAAAGGAGCGCCTGCAGGTCATCATCGCGCGCGAACGCAACGGTCTCGACGGTCCGGATTTCTTGCCGGCCCTGCACAAGGAACTGATTGCAGTGATTTCGAAGTACGCCCAAGTCAGCCCGGAAGACATCAAGATTTCTCTCGACCGTCAGGGCAATCTCGAAGTGCTGGATGTCAACGTGGTGCTGCCGGACGTGGCTCCAGGCAAGTAATCAGATCACCACCCATGCCCGTATCGCGCAGCATGCCAGCTGCGCGATTTTTTTTGAAATGAGTGGAAAGGCCACGGCGGGAGCGGCGACGTTGCCCTGGAAATCTCCCGGGTCATCGTAACCGCGTAGGCGATGCTTGTGCGCTAGTGCAGCTGGTGCTTCAGATCCGACAGCTGCTGGTGCACCTGCATCACGGCGTCCTGCAACTGCCGGTCTACCTGCACCCCGTCCTGGCACGCTGCCTTGGCACGGTCACCCAGATCCTCCATGTCGTCTATGCACTGACGAATCTGATTTTCGTCCTGTGACTGGATGACGTCGCGTGTGCGTGACGTCTCCTGCTCCAGTTTCTGGATCACGTCCTTCAGGTCCATCGGCACCGACCGCGTCGATTCGCAGCGCTGCGCTGCCTGATGCACGGCAGTCTCGATCTGACTGTAGCGCTGCTGGATCTCGTTTCCACTCAACATGACTGTCCTCCGGTTTGTCAAAGGCTCGAATTGGATGAATGGCCATGGTGCGAGTTCCAGCCATTGCAACTTGTGCCCGAGGACACGGTCGATGCTTCTTTCTCGCCGCTCGCGTACCAACCGTTCCGGTACAATCCGCCCCACCATGCAGAACCCGAAGAACCTGTTTTCCTACCCGCGCCATCGGCCCGACTACACTGAGCCCGCGCCTTTCCTGCCCATGACGCGCGCCGAAATGGACGCGCTCGGCTGGGACGCGTGTGACGTGATCCTCGTCACCGGCGACGCCTACATCGATCATCCCAGCTTCGGCATGGCACTGGTCGGTCGCCTGCTGGAGAAACAGGGTTTTCGGGTCGGGATCATCAGCCAGCCGGACTGGCATTCAGCCGAAGCCTTCCGCGCGCTGGGCAAGCCGACGCTGTACTTCGGCATCACTGCCGGCAACATGGATTCGATGATCAACCGCTATACCTCGGATCGCAAAATCCGCTCCGAAGATGCGTACACACCGAACGGCGAGCCGAACAAGCGGCCCGACCGTGCGGTAATCGTTTATGCGCAACGCGCACGTGAAGCCTTTCCCGACGCAAACGTTGTTCTGGGCAGCATCGAGGCCAGCCTGCGCCGCATTGCGCAGTACGACTACTGGTCGGACAAAGTGCGCCGCTCGGTATTGCCGGATTCCAAGGCCGATATTCTTTTGTACGGCAATGCGGAACGTGCGCTGGTCGCACTTACGCACCGCCTTGCCGCTGGCGAGTCGATCAGAGATATCCGCGACTTGCGTGGTACGGCTTTCATGGCGTCTGCCGGATGGAAGCCGACGCCGGACTGGCTCGAGGTGGACTCGACGCGCTACGATGCGCCCGGCCCCGTCGAAATGCATCCCGATCCTTACGAGATGAAGACCAAGGAGCCGGCAAGCTGCGGCTCGGAGGCCAAGCCGCTCGAGCAAGCCGTGAAAATTCTTTCGCGCGAGGAACGCCAGGCACTGCTGAAGGAGCAGCGTGAGAAAACGGTGGTGCGCCTGCCGTCGTATGAAGCCGTGAAGGATGATGCGGTCCTATATGCCCATGCCTCTCGCGTGTTGCACCTGGAGTCCAATCCGGGCAATGCGCGGGCACTTGTGCAGGCACACGCCGAGCGCGACGTCTGGCTCAATCCGCCTCCGCTGCCGCTGGCCATGGACGAGATGGACGGCGTATTCGATCTGCCCTATGCACGGGCCCCTCACCCAAGCTATGGCAAGGCGCGCATTCCGGCCTGGGAAATGATCCGCTTCTCGGTCAACATCATGCGCGGCTGTTTCGGCGGCTGCACCTTCTGCTCGATCACGGAACACGAAGGCCGCATCATACAAAGCCGCTCCGAGCGCTCCATCCTGCGCGAGATCGAGCTGGTACGCGACAAGACCAAGGGCTTCACGGGTACGATCTCCGACCTTGGCGGGCCGACGGCCAACATGTATCGCCTGTCCTGCAAGGACAAGAAGATCGAGGAAAGCTGCCGTCGCCTGTCCTGCGTTTACCCCTCCATTTGCAGCAACCTGAACACCGATCATTCGAAGCTGATCCAGCTCTACCGCAGGGCGCGCGCGATCCCGGGCATCAAGAAGATCCTGGTCAGCTCGGGCCTGCGCTATGACCTCGCGGTGAAATCGCCGGAATACGTAAAGGAACTGGTGACCCACCATGTCGGCGGCTTGCTGAAGATCGCGCCAGAACATTCGGAAGACGGCCCGCTGTCAAAGATGATGAAGCCGGGCATGGGGGCGTACTACAGGTTCAAGGAGATGTTCGAACGCTATTCGAAGGAAGCGGGCAAAGAGCAGTATCTGATCCCCTACTTCATCGCTGCGCATCCGGGCACCACCGATGAGGACATGCTGAACCTGGCTTTATGGCTCAAGCAGAACAACTTTCAGCTCGACCAGGTGCAAACTTTCCTGCCGACCCCAATGGCAATGGCAACAGCCATGTACCACGGCCGCAAGAACCCCTTGCGCAAGATTTCCGCCGATTCAGAGATTGTCGAGACTGTGCGCAGCGGCAAGATCCGGCGCCTGCACAAGGCATTCCTGCGCTACCACGACCCCGAGAACTGGCCGATACTGCGTGAGGCACTCGTACGCATGGGGCGCGCCGATCTGATCGGCAATCGCGAGCAGCATCTCGTCCCGCGTACGGATCCTCAACCCGGCTTGCAATTCCGCAAATCGGGAACTGCCAGCACCGGCAAGGCAAGCGCCAGACCTGGCGGACGCAGAACACGCCACTAAGACGACCCGTATTCACGCTGCGAATATCTGATATCCGCACAATAAAGCAGACGCAGGAGACAGGTGTGACTATAGTTACACCTGTCTCCTCCAACTCTTCTTGAATTGGATTCACCCGCAAGCCGCAAGGCCTGCGGGTTTTTTTTGTCCTTCGCGTTCAGGCAAGGCCGACGCTAAAGCAACCGGCGGGAAGATTGCCTCCCGGACTATTGCTTTGGATCACAGGATGATTACAATGGACAACATCATTCACCCTGTCCGGGAGTCGTCATGGAGCCGCTCGCACACCAGCAATCCGCAAACGGCCAGGTTCGCAGCTTCAACTACAACAAGCTGCACGCCGTTGCCTGTATCACAAGCTCGGCAGCAATCAGCATCGGGGCGATCTACTGGCTGATCCAGCAAGTGATTTGAAATCTCAGGGAGTTTCATGAAAAACGCGGGCATTTGCCCGCGTTTTTTGTTTTCTGCCGAGCTTCTCCAGCCTCAGGCGATCAGGATGTAGATCAAAGCACCGAGTCCGGCGGCCCCGGCAAGATGAGTCAGGTAATGCCAATGCCATCCGGGATGGCTGGGCTGCGTAAACAGTGGCTCCGAGTTGCCTGATGATGGTCGATCGGCAGCTGTCATCACCGTCGGCATGACGCGCGCCAAATCTGGAGCGACTTCAGCGACGCCAGTGGGAGCAATCACCGGAAATGAAACTGCCCGGGGCTGCATGCGATCAGCAATCGGCAGCTTGGGGGAAATCGGAGAAATGGATGGCGCAGCCGGTTTCGACTGCCAGACTGGCGCCGTTCGGCCGGTCGTGAGCATCAGATGCAGTTCATGCGCATTCGGCTTGCGCCGGTATGCCTTTTCCCAGGCACGGATCAGATTGGCAAGGCCATCTCCCAGCAGCGCATCGTGCAGCTGGTTACCCAACGCTTGGCCACGCTCGCATGCACGTCGCAACTGGCCCCGGTGCATTGCATCGGCGGCACGCGCAAGCGATGTATCGACGCCGCGGTCGCGCCGTGCACGCGGGGCACGCGATGCGTCGAAATACTCGACCGGGCCGTCGATGCATACAGGCGGCTCAATGATCAGCAAGGGATCGATGCCGCGCAGGTTAAGCAGTGCCCGTACCGGAAAATCAATCGCAGGATGGCCTGTCTCGGTACGCGCCCCCCTGATGAAAAGGCGTGAGCTGCAATAGCCGGTGTAGTACGATAGCCAGGGTTCGAACTGGGCCTTGACCAAGGAGAACGGCTTGCTCCAGCCCGCCGCTTCTTCCTCATCGACCGGAACCAACGCCGATCGCATGGCAGGGATGGCCTGCAGCATGTCCTGCCACGGCGCGCTCCGGGACGCAGCACCATCCACCAGCTGCAGCCGCACGCGCGCGCCGAATGGCTCCGGAAGCGTCTCAGTGTCGTCCCAGTGGGCAGTTTCGGCACGCAGTTCCAGCGCCTGCATCTCAGGATATCCCTTGTGCGAACACCCGCGTCATGGGTTGTGCTTCAGGAAATTGTTTCCGGCGCCTGAGACGCCATGATGATGGAGGCATGGACCGGACGTGCCGTGCCGGCCTTGTCCCGCAGCAGGGTCTCCAGAATCGATGTGTCATTGAAGCGGAAGCGCGACAGCATCATGTTGCAGCTCGCCATCTTCAATACCTGAGCGTTGCTCAGGCCGGCGATCAGATCGGCGATCTCGCCGCTGATCCCGAGCCGGAAGATTGCTTCGGCGCGATCCTGGCGAATCATTTGCTGCGCGATCATCAGGTAGCTGAGATTGACGTCCCGAATCTCGGACAGGTAGTCGATTTGCGACATGAGGTTGGTCCCTTTTCGGTAATTTGGCTAGTAGGCGAAAACTTCTTGGAGCACGTCGAGCACCCGGCTCATCGTTTCGTCACCGATCGTGCCCAAGGGCATGAGCAGTCGTGACTTCTCAAGCGTGGAAATCTGGTCCAGCAGGATCAATCCATCCTTCTGCATGAAGTGCACCGGCACCCGGAACGGTGCGGGCAACTCGCGCGAACTGAGCGGTGCAACGATGAGCGTGCTCAGGTATTCATCCATTTCCTCGGGCGACACCACCACGCACGGCCACTGCCGCTGCACGACGCTGCCCACCGGCTTGTCGTAATCGACCAGCCAGACATCCGCG
>JAEZHR010000353.1 GCA_023416415.1 Pseudomonadota bacterium | reverse complement strand
ATTTCAATCTCGGCCTGCAGCGAGGAACCGATGCCGCCGGCCATGCGCACTTCTTCCAGCTGCTTGGTGACCTGGGTGCGCAGCTCGCGCAGGATGCCGAACTTCTCCAGCAGGGTCGCGCTGTCCTCGACCGTCGGCAGCGTGTAGTAGGTCTGGGTGAAGATCGTTTCGTCGCTTGCCGCGAAGGCTTCCTTGCCGGCGAACGTGGCCCAGGCTTCTTCGGCGGTGAACGACAGGATGGGAGCCATCACGCGCAGCAGCGCATGAGTGATGTGCCACAGGGCGGTTTGCGCCGACCGGCGTGCCTTCGAGTCTGCACCGCAGGTATAGAGACGATCTTTCAGGATGTCGAGATAGAAGCCGCCCAGATCTTCGGAGCAATACATCTGCAGCTTGGCGACGACCGGGTGGAACTCGAACACCTCGAAGTGCGCGAGGATTTCACCTTGCAGTTCGGCCATGCGTGCGATCGCGTAACGGTCGATCTCGAGCAGTTCGTCGATGGCGACGGCATCCCTGGCCGGATCGAAGTCGGAAGTATTGGCCAGCAGGAAGCGCAAGGTGTTGCGGATGCGGCGATAGGCTTCGACCACGCGCTTCAGGATTTCGTCCGAGATCGACAGTTCGCCCGAATAATCGGTGGAGGCGACCCACAGGCGCAGGATTTCCGCGCCCAGCGTGTCCGACACCTTTTGCGGTGCGACCACGTTGCCTTTGGACTTCGACATCTTCTTGCCTTCGCCGTCGACCACGAAGCCATGCGTGAGCAGTGCCTTGTAAGGCGGCTGGCGATTGATCATCGACGACGTCAACAGCGACGAGTGGAACCAGCCGCGGTGCTGGTCCGATCCTTCGAGATACAAATCTGCCGGGAACTGCGATTCGGCCGCGTGCGAACCGCGCAGCACGGTCTGGTGCGTGGTGCCGGAGTCGAACCACACGTCCAGCGTGTCGCGATTCTTCTCGTACATGGCGGCATCGTCGCCGAGCAGTTCCTTCGGATCGAGCGCATGCCAGGCTTCGATGCCGTGCTGCTCGACACGCTGGGCCACTTGCTCCAGCAATTCCAACGTGCGCGGATGCAGCTCGCCGGTTTCCTTGTGCACGAAGAAAGCCATCGGAACGCCCCACTGGCGCTGGCGCGACAGTGTCCAGTCCGGACGGTTGGCGATCATGCCGTGCAGTCGCGCCTTGCCCCAGGCTGGAAAGAATGCGGTGGCTTCGATGCCGGCGAGCGCTGTTTCGCGCAGCGTCGGGCCCTTGTCCTTCGGCACCGTATCCATGCCGGCGAACCACTGCGAGGTCGCGCGGTAGATGATCGGTGTCTTGTGGCGCCAGCAGTGCATGTAGCTGTGCGGCTTGATGCCGAATCCGAACAAGGCTCCAACTTCGTCCAGCTTCGCGACGATCGGCTTGGCCGCATCCCAGATGCTCATCCCGCCGAAGAAGGGCAGCCAGGACGCGAACCTGCCGTCACCCATGACCGGATTCAGGATTTCGTCGTCGCGCATGCCGTGCGATTTGCACGAAATGAAGTCTTCCACGCCGTAGGCCGGCGCCGAATGCACGATGCCGGTACCGGCGTCGAGGGTCACGTAGTCGCCCAGGTAGACCGGCGAGTAGCGGTTGTAGGCCGCATCGAGATCGGCGAACGGATGCTTGAAGCGCACGTGCGCAAGCGCGGCGCCGGTCGTCTCCGCCAGCACCGAAGCGGCCGCTTCGCCTTCGCCCGATTCGCCCTCGGCCTGCTTCTCGGCGATGTCGACCAGGAACGCAGGAAGCCGGTCAGCCGCGACGATCACATGCTTGCCGCGGTGCTTTCCGGTTTCGAGCCTGACCAGCTGATACGCGAACTCGGGGTGCACGTTGAGTGCCTGGTTGGACGGGATCGTCCACGGCGTCGTGGTCCAGATCACCGCGTAGACTGGCGCATCCGGCAGGGAGGCGAGGCCGAAGGCTTCGGCCAGCTTGCTGCGGTCCTCGACGGGGAAGCCGACATAGATTTCCGGGTCGCGCTTGTCCTGGTATTCGACTTCTGCCTCGGCCAGTGCCGAGCCGCAGTCGAAGCACCAGTTGACCGGTTTCAGACCGCGGTAGACGTAACCCTTGTCGAGGATGGTTCCGAGCGCACGGATCTCGTCCGCCTCGTTGCGGAAATTCATCGTCTTGTAGGGATTGTCCCAGTCGCCGAGCACACCCAGGCGCATGAAATCCTTCTTCTGGCGCTCGATCTGTTCCGCCGCGTAGGCGCGCGACTTGGCCAGCACTTCGGCGGTCGGCAGGTTCTTGCCGTACTGTTTTTCGATCTGGATCTCGATCGGCATGCCGTGGCAGTCCCAGCCCGGTACGTACTGCGCATCGTAGCCGGCCATGTTGCGCGACTTGACGATGACGTCCTTCAGGATCTTGTTGACCGCATGGCCGATGTGGATGTCGCCGTTCGCATATGGCGGGCCGTCATGCAGGATCCACTTCGGCCGGCCGGCCGAGGCCTTGCGGATGCGCTTGTAGATCTGCTTGTCCTGCCATTCCTGCACCCACTTCGGTTCGCGCTTGGCGAGGTCGCCGCGCATGGGAAACGGGGTGTCGGCCAGGTTGACGGGGTATTTCGAGGATGGCTTGGATTTTTGCTCGGACATGATGATTTCGGTCTTTCGGATTCTGTGGAACAAGCGGCGGGACGCGACGTTCGATCAACTAATTCGGTCCGTGGCGCCGCCAATTGCCATGCGAGAGCGATCGCGGAAAAAGGCGCGCGCCTGCTCGGCATCGTGTTCGATGGCGGCGGTCAGTGTCGGCAGGTCGACGTATTTTTCCTCGTTGCGCAGCTTGTGCAGGAATTCCACTCGCACCAGCTTGCCGTAACACTGATCGCTGTAATCGAACACATGGGTTTCGAGCAGGATGCGGCCGGCGTCTTCGATCGTGGGGCGCACGCCAAAGCTGGCGACACCCGGCAGCGGCTGCCTGGACAGTCCGTGCACCTGCACCACGAAAATGCCCGAGAGGGCGGGGCGCTTGTGCGCGATTCGCACGTTCATCGTCGGGAAGCCGAGCGTGCGGCCGAGCTTCTTGCCATGGATGACATGGCCCGAGATCGCATACGGGTGCCCGAGCAATTGTTCGACCAGGCCGAAATCGCCTGCGCCGAGCGCCGCGCGCACCGCCGATGACGAGATGCGCATGCCCTCATTGGTGACCGTCGGCAGGGCCTCGACTTCAAAGCCGTATTTCTTCCCGGCCGCACGCAAGGTGGTCAGATTGCCGGCGCGCCTGGCGCCATAGCAGAAATCCTCGCCCACCATCAACCATTTCACATGCAGGCCTTGCACCAGTACCTTCTCGACGAAGTCGTTAGGCGGCATGGATGCGAAATGGGCATTGAAATGTTCGACGATCACGCGGTCGATGCCGGCGTTTTCCAGTGCCTGAAGCTTGTCGCGCAGGTTGGCAATGCGTTCTGGCGCCTTCGACAGATCGCCGGCAAGGCGCGCAAAGAATTCGCGGGGATGCGGCTCGAAGGTCATCACGGCAGCTTCGACGTCGAGGCGAGCGGCCGCCGCGCGCACCTGCCCCAGCAGCGCCTGGTGGCCGCGGTGGACACCGTCGAAGTTGCCGATCGTCAGCGCGCATGGCGCGCGCGACGCGGCATTGGGAAGTCCGCGGAAAACCTTCATCCGTTTGGCAGGATTCGGTGAAAAACCATTGATTATAAATGCTTTGCGCTGCTTTTCCTTGGCGCAAGGGTGCGCTCTTGCTCCATGGTTTATCGAACGCTTGCCTGGCGACCGCCCCGCGTTGAACCTGCTTCAATGCTCCATGCCGAGCGGATGCTGACGGAAATAGGCGGCCAGCAGACGATATACGTCCGGATAGTCTTCGTTCAAAGGCCGGGGATGCACGAAGAAGGCCTCGGATGCCACAGCGAAGAATTCTGCCGGATGGGTGGCGGCATATGGATCAATGGGCAAGTCGGCGCAGAGTTCGTCCCACCACTCCGCGTGGACGGGGTTGTTGGCGTCGAAATTCGCCGGCAGCTGCGCCTCCAGGGCGTCCACCCTTTCCTGGAAGTCAGCATATGCGGCGCGAAACACGCGCTGCCATTCGCCTGCATCCAGCCCCTGGTGCAAGCCGGCAAGAAAGGGCGGGCAACCGTTGGCGGCACCGTCCGCCATATCGATCTTGTGCACGAATTCGTGGATGACCACGTTGTAGCCGTGGATGCCCGGTTGCTGTGCGTCCTCCCACGAGAGCACGACCGCGCCGCCGGCCCCGACCGCTTCGCCCGAGGCCGGTTCGTGCCATTCGTGCATCACGCCGGCTTCGTCCATCTCCTTCTGCGGAATCACGAATCCGGCCGGATAGATGATGATGGCCGACATGTCGTCGTACAGATCGAGGGTCAGATTCAGGACAGGCAGGCAAGCCTGGGCGGCGATCATGACGGCGACGTCGTCACGCAGCTCGAACCCGGCAGCACCGGAAAATCCTTTTCGGGCAAGCAAGTCTTCACTCA
>JAEZHR010000345.1 GCA_023416415.1 Pseudomonadota bacterium | reverse complement strand
CCACTGCATTGGAGCCCACCTTCGCTCCCTCCCCTACGGTGAATCCACCCAGCACCTTGGCGCCAGCGCCGATGATGACACTGCGTCCGAGGGTCGGGTGACGCTTCGCCCCCTTGGTCAGCGACGTTCCGCCCAGAGTGACGCCCTGGTAGATCGTGCAGTCATCGCCGACCTCGGCCGTCTCTCCGATCACCACACCGAAGCCGTGGTCGATGAAAACGCGGCGACCGACCTTCGCGCCGGGATGGATCTCGATGCCGGTCAGCCAGCGCGCGATGTGCGACACGAAGCGCCCGAGCCACTTCAGGTCATTGCGCCAGCACCAGTTCGCCCAGCGATGCATGACGATCGCGTGCAGCCCGGGATAACAGGTCAGAACTTCCCAGGCGGAGCGCGCCGCGGGGTCACGCTCCATGATGCTGGCGATGTCTTCTCTGATGCGGCTGAACATGATGGGATGATCGAGTGCAAAGACGCTATGGTAGCGCGTTGCACCGTTGTGCGCCGTCGGCTCAGACCATGCGCTGGCGGCGCGCCTCATACAGGCAGACGCCCGACGCCACCGAGACGTTCAGGCTCTCGACCGCGCCCTGCATGGGAATCGATACCAGCAAGTCACAGGTTTCACGCGTCAGGCGGCGCATGCCCTCGCCTTCCGAGCCCATGACAATGGCGGCCGGTCCGCGCAATTCGGCATCGTAGAGCGTTTTCTCGGCGTCATCGGCCGTGCCGGTGATCCAGATATCGCGCTCTTTCAGCTCGCGCATCGTGCGTGCAAGATTGGTGACGGTGATGTAGGGAACGGTATCGGCCGCACCGCTGGCCACCTTCGCGGCAGTGGCGTTCAGGCCGACTGCGCGATCCTTGGGAGCGATCACCGCATGTGCTCCGGCACCATCGGCCACACGCAGACATGCGCCCAGATTGTGGGGATCGGTCACGCCGTCCAGCAGCAACAGCAGCGGCGGACCGACGATTCCGTCCAGCAGTTCATCCAGATTGCGTGCGAGACTCAGTTCGCCCGCCTTGGCCACCACGCCTTGATGGCGCCGGGTACCGGCCATGCCATCCAGTCGCCCGCCTTCGGCATGGATGATGCGAACCTTCGCCGCTTCGGCCGCCCGCAGCAGGTCCTGCATGCGGCGATCGTGGCGGCCTGCATCGACGTAGATTTCTTCCACTGAAGCAGGATCGTGGCGCAACCGCGCCGTTACTGCATGGAAGCCGAACAACAACTTGCTTTTCATTACGATTTCTTTCTTGAACTCTTGCTGCGCGAAGTCTTGGCATTCGAAGCCTTGGCCGTCGCGCGGCGTGTCTTGGCTGGCGCGCGCGCACCGGCGCTCTTGTGAATTGCCTTGGCGCTCGCCTTCTTCGCGCTCTTGGCGGCCTTGGTCTTCGCGTCGGATTTACCGTTCGTTCCAGATGAATGCAGCGCATCCGCACGCCGCGCCTCGTTCTTCAGCACGGTACGAATATCGGGCTCGGATACCAGGCGCAGATCGATCTTGCGCGCATCGAGATCAACCCGGCTCACCTGCACTTTCACACGATCGGTGAGCTGATAGCGGATGCCGGTGCGTTCGCCGCGCAGCTCGTGCCGAACTTCGTCGTACTGAAAATAGTCTGCACCAAGCTCGGTCACGTGCACCATGCCCTCGATGTAAAGCGTGTCGAGCTGCACGAAGATACCGAAGGGCGCAACTCCGGAAATGGTGCCCGTGAATTCCTCGCCCAGCTTGTCGCGAATGAAGTAGCACTTGAGCCACGCTTCAACGTCGCGCGAAGCTTCGTCGGCCCGCCTTTCATTGGCGGAGCAATGAATGCCAAGCGCTTCCCACACTGCCAGCTCGCCCTCCTTGCGCTTCTTGCCGGCCGCCCGGTCCTGCGCGGCCATGCGGCGAGCGGCCGGAGACAGTTCAGTGTTGAGCACAGAGGTGTCGACGCTCTTCGGCTCGTAGCGCTTGCCCTGCAGGATCGCCTTGATGGCACGATGCGTCAGCAGATCCGGATAGCGCCGGATCGGGCTGGTGAAGTGTGCATAGGCCTCGTACGCCAGGCCGAAGTGGCCGATGTTTTCCGGGCTGTAAACAGCCTGCTGCATCGAACGCAGCAACATGGTCTGCAGCAGGACAGCATCCGGACGCAGCTTGATCTTCGGAAGGAGCTCGGCATAGTCCGAAGCGGCCGGTGAATCACCTCCGCCCAGGTGCAACCCCATCTGCTTGAGGAAAGTCCGCAACTGCTCCAGCTTTTCCTTCGAGGGCGGCGCATGTACCCGATACACGGCAGCATGGTCGTGGCGCGCAAGCAGGTCGGCGGCGCACACGTTGGCCGCGAGCATGCACTCCTCGATCAGGCGGTGCGCCTCATTTCGCGTGCGCGGCAGGATCTGCTCGATTTTGCCAGCGGCATTACAGACGATATACGTTTCGGTGGTTTCGAAGTCGATGGCACCGCGTGCCTGGCGTGCTTGAAACAGCGCCTGAAACAAGGCGTACAGGTTCTGCAGGTGCGGCACGAGAGGCGCCCTGCGCGCTGCTTCGGGCCCCTTGGTATTGCCCAGGATGGCCGCCACCTCTGTGTAGGTCAGGCGCGCCGCCGAATGCATGACGGCGGGATAGAACTGATACGCCTTGAGCTCTCCCTTGGCCGTGATCACCGCGTCGCACACGAGGCACAGCCGATCGACGTCGGGATTCAGCGAGCACAACCCGTTCGAAAGCTTTTCCGGCAACATCGGAATTACGCGACGCGGGAAATAGACCGAGGTGCTGCGCTCCAGAGCGTCGGCATCGAGCGCATCACCGGGTTTGACGTAGTAGCTGACGTCTGCAATGGCGACGATCAGCCGGTACCCCTTGATGCGTCCGATCTTCACCGGCTCGCAATACACAGCGTCATCGAAATCGCGTGCATCCTCGCCATCGATGGTGACAAGCGGAATGTCGCGCAGATCCACCCGATCGATGAGATCGGATTCGCGCACCACGTCCGGCAGCTTGGACGCCTGCTTCTTTGCCGCGCTTGAAAACAGGTGCGGCACGCCGTACTTGCGCACGGCAATCTCGATCTCCATGCCGGGATCGTCGATCTCGCCCAGCACTTCGGCGATGCGCCCCACCGGCTGGGTGTAGCGTGAAGGCTGCTCGACCAGCTCGACGCTGACCACCTGACCGCTCTTGGCCTTGCCCGGCAAACCAGCAAGCAGAATGTCCTGTCCGATACGCTTGTCTTCCGGGGCGACGATCCATACGCCGTTCTCATTGAGCAGGCGTCCGATGACGTGTGAATTGGCGCGTTCGATGACCTCGACAATCGTGCCTTCCGGTCGACCGCGACGGTCAACGCCAATGATGCGCGCTTGCACCCGATCGCCGTTGAGCACTTTCTGCATTTCGCGCTCAGGCAGGAAGATGTCGTCGCCACCCTCATCGGGGATCAGGAATCCATAACCCTCGCGATGGCCGGAAACACGTCCTTCGATAAAGTTGGAATGGTGGGTCAACTGATACTGCCCCTTGCGATTCGGCTTGATCTGGCCGTCGCGCTCCATGGCGTTCAGGCGGCGCATCAGACCGTCCATTTCGTCGGGCTTAACATCGAGTGCGGCAGCCAGGGCATTCGCATCCTGGGGCTCGCTAGTGGTGCGCAGCAAGCCAAGAATCTGCTCGCGGCTGGGAATGGAATAGGGAAAAGTACTCAAATGGCGAGGCTCTAGGTTTCTGTTCGTTGTTGTTGATATCGCAGGAGGCAAGTGTACCGGAGACTCGAAGTATTACCTAAGGGCGTTTCCAGCGCTGGTACTGAAAGGCGCTGAACGCGTCGCTGCCTTGGGCCGTGATCAAAAAATGCGTTGACATTCATTCTGCCTGCGCTATAATGCTGATCTTTCGCATCGCCCAGATGGCGGAATTGGTAGACGCACTAGGTTCAGGTCCTAGCGGTGGCAACACTGTGGAGGTTCGAGTCCTCTTCTGGGCACCAAGATTCAAGGTCCGCTTCGGCGGACCTTTTCTTTTTGCGCGATCGCATTCGAAAGTGCCCGGATCGATCCGGATTGGATAAGTGATCTGGTCGCAAGTTCTATATGAAAAAGCCCGGACAATCGTCCGGGCTTTTTTTCTTAGCGTCCTCCCCTCTTCAGCCACGCGCCCAGCTGATGCGGACGCAGGCTGTCGTATTCCTCGAATGGCTGGTGGATCCACGGATTGCTCTGCAGGTAATCGACGTAATAATCCGGTCGCACCGACGAGCAGGCCTTGCACCAGATAACCGCGCTACGCACCTCGGTCACCGCCGGGAAATGCTCCTGCAAGTGCTGCTGCACCTTTTGCAGGGTCACGCCGGAATCGACCAGATCGTCGAGCAACAGTACTTTGCCGCTCAGACTGCCGCGCGTCATCGTGATGTGTCTGCCTATGTCGAGCGAACCCTGCACCTTGCCCGCCTCCTCGCGGTACGAGCTCGTCGACAGGATCGCGAGCGGCACGTCGAAGATGCGGGAAAACACGTCCCCCGGACGCAGACCGCCGCGCGCCAGGCACAGCACCTGATCGAACTGCCAGCCGGATTCATGCACCATGTGCGCCAGTTCAACGATTGCCCGGTCGTAGTCTTCCCACGACACCCACAGATCGCGCTCGGTCGACACTTTCGTGTTGGAGCTTTCCATGTTCTTGAATACGGTGTTCAGGCAAACGGATGACGGAGCACGATGGTCTCTTCGCGATCGGGACCAGTCGAAACCATGTCGATGGGCGTGCCGACCAGCTCCTCGACACGCTTGATGTAGGCGCGCGCATTGCCGGGAAGCGCCGCCAGCGACTTGGCACCTACGGTGGACTCGCTCCAGCCTGGCATATCCTCGTACACCGGCTCGCAACGCGCAGCATCTTCGGCCCCGACCGGGAATACGTCCACCATGCGGCCATCGAGCTTGTAACCGGTGCAGATCCGCAGCGACTCGAGGCCATCGAGCACATCGAGCTTGGTCAGGCACATGCCGGAGACGCCATTGATCTGGACCGAACGGCGCAGCAGCGCGGCATCGAACCAGCCGCAGCGTCGTGCGCGGCCGGTGACGGTTCCGAACTCATGACCGACGCTGGCCAGGTGTTTGCCAACGCCCTGGTCCGTAGGCAGCTCGGAGGGGAAAGGACCTGCGCCAACGCGCGTAGTGTAGGCCTTGGTAATTCCCAGCACGTAATGCAGCATGTTCGGTCCGACACCCGCACCGCTTGCTGCGTTGCCAGCCACGCAGTTGCTGGAGGTCACGTAAGGATAGGTGCCATGGTCGACGTCCAGCATGCTGCCCTGAGCCCCTTCGAACAGAAGGCTGGCGCCCGCCTTGTAAGCAGCATGCAGTGCGCTGGAGACGTCGGCCACCATCGGACGGATGCGCGGCACCATTGCCAGCGAATCGTCCAGCGTCTTCTGGTAGTCAACCGCATCGGCCTTCAGGTACTGGGTCAGGACGAAGTTGTGGTAGTCAAGGTTTTCACGCAGCTTTTCGGTGAAGCGTACCTCGTTGAGCAGATCGGCCACCCGGATCGCGCGGCGCGCCACCTTGTCCTCATAGGCCGGACCGATGCCCTTGCCGGTAGTACCGATCTTGGCGGCGCCCCGCGCCGCTTCACGTGCGGCGTCCAGCGCGGTGTGATACGGGAGGATCAGCGGGCAGGCTTCGGACACTTTCAGTCGCGAGGCCACTTCGACACCGCTAACCGCCAGTTTGTCAATTTCGCGCAGCAGGTCGGGCACCGACAGCACCACGCCATTGCCGATATAGCAGGCAACGCCCGGGCGCATGATGCCCGAGGGAATCAATTGCAGTGCCGTCTTCTGTCCGCCGATGACGAGCGTATGCCCGGCATTGTGCCCGCCCTGGAAGCGCACGACCCCTTGTGCGTGGTCGGTAAGCCAGTCGACGATCTTGCCTTTACCTTCATCGCCCCATTGGGTGCCGATGACAACTACGTTCTTTGCCATGCTGATCAGCCTAGTGATTTAAGAATCCAGTTTCCATTTTCGTTGACGAGCGCGCGGTCGCAATCGAATTCGTCATGATCGTTTTCATGCCCAGGCAGCGTCTGGACCACAATCTCGCCCGTGGCGCGCAATTCGGCAATATTCGCACGCACGGGGGCATCCGTAATCCCGGGCGGGCGGACTGCCGGGTTGCGCGCCGCTGCCGGCATCAGGCGCGCAAGCTCTCGCAGGTCGAGCGAAAAGCCGGTCGCCGGACGTGCACGGCCGAAGGCTTCACCCACTTCATCGTAGCGCCCGCCACGCGCAACCGCATTCGGCAGGCCGGGGACGTAGGCAGCGAACATCACGCCGCTGTGATAGTGGTAACCGCGCAAGTCGGCCAGATCGATCGTCACTTGCGCGTCGCCAGCGTGAGCGATGAGCTGCTCAAGTTCATTCAAGGCCTGCGGCACACCGGGAATGGCGCCAAGCACGGCACGGGCGCGCGCCAATGTTAATCGGTCACCATACAGGGATGGCAGCGCAAGCAGCGCCTCGCGCGTGGCCGCATCATAGCTGCGGGCCGTTTCACGAAGGCCGGGCACATCCTTGGCCTCCAGCAAGTCGAATAACCGCGCTTCGTCGCGCTGCGCTACGGCATCCCGTGCAATGATGGCACGCAGCACGCCGACATGACACAGATCAAGGCGAACCGGCCCGATGCCGGCCAAGGCCAGTGATTCCAGCACCAGCGCCTGAATTTCGGCATCTGCTTCAAGCCCGGCATGGCCGTAGATCTCGGCGCCGACCTGAAAGGGCTCGCGCGTGGCGTACAGCCCGGAGGGACGCGCATGCAGCACGGTCCCGGCGTAGCACAGGCGGGTGACTGATGCACGATTGAGCAGGTGGGCATCAATGCGCGCGACCTGGGTAGTCATGTCAGCCCGAATGCCCATGCTGCGTCCGGACAACTGATCGACCAGCTTGAACAGGCGCAGATCCATGTTCTGGCCGGCGCCGGTCAGCAGCGATTCAAGATACTCGAGCATCGGCGGCATCACCAGTTCGTAGCCGAACAGGCGGAAATTGTCGAGCAGCGAGCGGCGCAGATCTTCAATCTTGCGCGCCTCGGACGGCAGGACGTCGGCGATGTTTTCAGGAAGAAGCCAGGCGGGCATAGGAATCAGGAAAGGAAGCGGACCAGCCCGATCAGGGCAAGTCCGCATGCAAGCGCGATCAGGCCGACGAAACGGATCTGCCCGTCGGACAGATCCATGATTCGACTAAAGGCAGAACGCCATTGCCTGGGAAACAGGAAGGGAACGATGCCTTCGAGCAGCAGCAGCATTCCAAGCGCAATCGTCCAGGAAGTGTTCACTGTCGCTTCGCATCAACGTCCAACGGCAGGCGCCGCCGTGTTGCCCTTGAAATAGCGGAAGAACTCCGAGCTCGGATCGAGCACGAGCATGTCGCCATGGTCCTTGAAACTCTGGCGGTAAGCTTCCAGGCTTCGGTAGAAACGAGCAAACTCCGGATTCTGTCCAAATGCCTCGGCATAGATCTGCGTCGCCTTTGCATCGCCGTCACCGCGAATCTTCTGGGCGTCGCGATAGGCTTCGGCAAGAATTACGGTACGCTGGCGATCGGCGTCGGCGCGGATCATCTCGGACTCGGCGGCACCGGTCGAACGCAACTCGTTCGCCACACGCACGCGCTCGGCGCGCATCCGGTCAAACACAGAGTTGCTGATTTGTTCGACGTAGTCCACACGCTTGAGGCGCACGTCGACAATGCCGATTCCGACGCGCTTGGCTTCCTCGCTGACCTTCCTGAGAATGGCCCGCATGACTTGGTCGCGCTCGCCGGAAATCACTTCGCTGACGGTGCGCTTCGTGATTTCCTCGTTGAGTGCGGCCTTGACAATCTGGGACAGGCGCACCTGCGCGCCGCGGTCGCCGCCCGTGAAGCTGACGTAATACAGGCGCGGGTCGATGATGCGCCACTTGACGAAGGCGTCGACCAGAATGTTCTTCTTCTCCGCTGTAATGAAGCGATCTGCCTCCGGCGTATCCAGGGTCAGAATGCGCTTGTCGAGGAAGATGACGTTCTGGAAGGGCGGCGGCAGCTTGAAGTGCAGACCGGGCTCGTTGATGACCTTGCGCACCTCACCCAGAGCGAAGACGATCGCGTACTGGCGCTGATCGACGACGAACAGCGTGGACATCAGCGCGGCCACCAGAAGCAGTGCCGCGATTGCATAACCGAACAGGCGATTCATCAGCGCACCTCCCTCTCGCGCGATTCGCGTCCGTCGCGGCTGCGCTGGTCACGCTGTAACTCGTTGAGCTGCTGGGTCGGGTCGGGCATGCGTGCGGCTGGCGCCGACTGCTGCGCGGTATTAGCGGGACTTGCGCCCTGTTGCAGCAACTTGTCCAGCGGCAGATACAGCAGGTTGCTATTGTTGCGGGTGTCAACCATCAGCTTGGTGGTATTGGCGAAGATTTCCTGCATGGTTTCCAGGTACATGCGATCGCGAGTGACGACCGGTGCCTTCTGGTACTCGGTCAGAACCTGACGGAAACGGGATGCGTCACCTTCCGCGTTGGCGACTGCGCGCGAGCGATAGGCTTCGGCTTCCTGAAGCAGGCGGGATGCCGCGCCACGGGCCCTCGGAATGACGTCGTTGGCGTAAGCCTGCCCTTCATTCTTCTGGCGCTCCCGGTCCTGGCCGGCTTTGACGGCATCGTCGAACGCGGCCTGCACCTGCTCCGGAGGCTGCACGTTCTGCATGGTCACATTGGTGATCAGGACACCGGAATTGTAGCGATCAACGATTTCCTGCATCAGCTTGCTGACGTCGAAAGCCACCTGTTCACGACCTTCATACAGCACGAAATCCATTTTGCTCTTGCCGACGATCTCGCGAATGGATGTTTCTGCGACCTGCTTGACCATTTCCTCCTGATCGCGATTGTTGAACAGCCAGGCTGCCGCATCTCTGAGGCGGTACTGCACCGCGAACTGGATGTCGATGATGTTCTCGTCGTCGGTGAGCATCAGTGATTCGCGCAGCTGCTTGTTACGCACATTGTTGCGGTAACCAACCTCGACCGTACGCACGGTATCCATGTTGACCGTTTCATGGCTCTGAATCGGATACGGCCAACGCCAGTTGAAGCCCGGGGGCGTTGAATGGCTATAAGCGCCAAAGGTCTTGACGACCGCAGTCTGGCCTTCCTGCACGATGAAGAATCCTGATACCAGCCAAAGAAACACGACGATGGCCAGCAGCAAGCCGATGCCGACGCCGGCTCCCTTCATGTCAGGATTAAAACCGTCTCCACCACCATCGCCGCCATTGTCGCGTCGCCCGCCCTTGTTTCCGAGCATGCGATTGAGGCGTTGATTGAAATCGCGCCAGAGCTGGTCGAGGTCCGGCGGACCGTCATTGGGCCGCTTTCCGTCCTGGTTATTCGGTCCGTTATCTTGGGATCCGCGACCCCAGCGAGGATCGTTCAGGGAAAACTTGAGGCCGATTCTTTTCAGCAGAGGAATGGGCATTCTCTCTCTTTATCTTCAGGTTAGCGTTGTGGGTTTGCCGGATTCCGGCTCGCGCGAACCGCGTTATCAGTGGGGATGCGCGTCGTGACCGGCGCGCTCGGGCATGCGATCTGGAGGCGCCACGACGCTTGCCTTGGCGTGTTCGCCGACTGCATCCCGCAGCAGGTCAAGGCCGCTCCCTGTCTGGGCGCTTATAAAAACCCGGCGGATTCTACCATACTCGTCGCGCTCGAATCCGGGCTCAAGTCCCGCCGCGTCGATCTTGTTCCAGACAAGGATCTGGGGAATCCGGTCCGCCCCGATCTCCGCCAGCACGGTGTTGACCTGTTCGATCTGTTCCATGCGCACCGGACTGGCAGCGTCGACCACGTGCAGCAGCAGATCGGCGTGCACGGTCTCTTCGAGAGTGGCGCGAAATGCAGCGACCAACTGGTGCGGCAGTTCACGGATGAAACCGACGGTATCCGAGACGACGACGTTGCCAACATCGCCCAGCCAGATCCGCCGCGAGGTGGTGTCAAGCGTGGCGAACAGCTGGTCGGCTGCGTAGGCCTGGGCC
>JAEZHR010000330.1 GCA_023416415.1 Pseudomonadota bacterium | reverse complement strand
CGGTCATGCTGGGCCGTCCGCTCACCGTGCGGGTGCGTGCGCCGAGCTTCTCCGCAATGGCCCAGCTGGTCGCACAAGGCGTGGGGCTGTCTATCCTGCCGGATGCGGCGGCGCGCCGCCAGGCCGCCGCCATGGAACTGGCCGTCGTCGCACTCGACGACGGCTGGGCCACGCGCGAACTGCGTCTGATCGTGCGCAACCTCGCGGCCCTGTCCGCCCAGGCGCGCCAGCTGGTGAACCATCTCGCCGGCACGCAGGGCTGAACGCTCGCTCAGTGCAGCGAAGGCCGTGTCTGATCGTCCATGTCGTCGACTATGGCGCCTGAAGAGACGGCGCGTCCCATCGTGGCTTCCTCCAGCCACGCCCGGACCTGCTGCAGATGCACGCGCTCTTCGTCCAGCGCCACGCTGAAATCCGAGATCAGCGAAGTCTGGCCCTGGTCTGCGGCCAGCGCTATCAGCATTTCCCAGCCGGCGTTGTCGGTCATCTCCGCCATCAGGATCGCCTGCAGCGACTGCGCCAGCGTGGTGCGCGGATCGGTGATGACCTGCATGATTCCCATCGAGGCAACACCTGTCACGTCGGCGCACGGCGTCATGGCGGTCGGGTCGGCGCCGATGGACTGCATCGCTTCGTTGAGGATGGCAAAGTGACGCGCCTCGTCCTGGCGGATCTTCTGCAGGTCGGCCATGGTCATGCTGGTGGTGTTGTCCTGGATGCCTTCGAACTTGGCGATCAGCGCATCGTACAGGCGCGTGCCGGTGCGCTCGAAGGCCAGGCGCTCGCCCAGCTTGTCGATCAGCAGCTGCGGCTGTTTCCCGGTCAGCATCGACGCGCCGGTCGTGACCGCGCCCTTGAGGGTGCCGGGCACAGGAATTGATCCGACCTCGTCCGCATTTTCAATATAGCTGCGGCGCGCTTCGTCCAGCATCGATGCATCGCCCGGAGCTGCGGGCGTCATCGACGACGGCGTGTTCTGCATTTCACTGGCGTCCATCGGCGACATCTGCACGCCGGTGCGGTTCATGCCCATCGAGGATTGCTGTTTCATCGTGCTCTTCCTTCTGAAAACAGGTTTGAAATGCTAGACCGCCACCGCGACCTTGCGGTTGAGCTCGGTGCCCGGGGTCCAGATATAGCCGGCCGATACGGTTTCGCTCGGCGAGCCCTCGGAGTTGAGCTCGGTGCGGTAATCGATCGACGCCTGGCTTTCCTGATCCTTGGGCACGAACTGCGTGCCGCGCGCGCGCAGATCGACCTCCTGCTTGAGCACCTTGCGCACGAAATCACGATTGCTCTCGAAGGCCAGCGGTTCGGGCAGATCGTCCGGGAACAGCTCGGCGGGATCGCGGCGTTCGTGCTGCTTGAACAGATTCGCGACGTAGTGGAAATGCCCGAGCTCGTAATCGAGAAAGCGCTCCCACATCGCCTTGACGCGCGGATTGGTTTCCGATTGCACACAGCTGTAATAGGTGTAGACCTCCATCGCTTCGTGCAACAGCCACTTCTCCAGCAGGGACTCGGACGGATCGATCAGCGAGCCGTACTGGGTCACGTGCTGTTCTTCGATCGAGGCGATCTCGGCATACAGCTGGCGCGCAACCGGATCGGAAAAAATCGGCCCGATGTTCATGTAGTAATCATGCGTCTGGTACTCGGCGGCTGTAATCAGAAGAGCATGCAGCTTGGTCAGCGGATCGGCCAGCTTCATGTCGTAGGGTTCGCGCAGATCGTCCTCGGGCGCACGGTGCTCGATGACGGTCGGGCGGCCGGGAAGAATGTCGGAATAGCTTTGCAGAATGTTGTTGGCATCCTTGCCCTCGAGACGGTCGAGCAGCGCCGAGTAGCGGTACAGATGGTCGAAATCCTCCAGCATTCCGTAGCGGTACACCTGGGCATGGTAGTCATCCGGCTCGGTCTGGGCGACCGCAGCCGTCACTTCGATGGCGACCTGCTCGTAGGCGATTGTTGTCTCCAGCGGCGAAAGGTCGGAACCTAGCAGCCAGTTCACCATCGTTTCCTGATGCTGTTCGGCACGCCGCACCTGCGCCAATGGCAGCCGCAGCTCCCGGTTCATGCGTGAGGCAATATGCTTGAAGCGCAGGGAGTCGCTTTCCATGCCGTTCATGAGGATCACGCGGATACGGGTAAAGGCGTCGTCATCGAGCTTGCTGAGCGGCTTGCCGACCATGTCGCGCCAGGTGAAGCGCTGCTTGTCGAGCGGGCAGCCCTTGGAACTGAAGAGGTTCAAGGCCATTTGCGAAATCTCCTTTCGATTGTCCGAATGTGCCGGCCACGCCGTAGCCGCTGCGCGGGCTGGCAGGATGCAGCGCATCGCAAGAGGCGTGCCGGCGGCTTCCCCGGGCACGGCGGACAATCAAGGTGCTGCTTTTTACAAGATGACGTAAGGCCTACACGCCAATGTCCGGCCATGCGGCGCGCAAGAGTGACGGCAGGATTTCACCGGCCTTGCCGCGCAGAATGTGATGCGCGACGGCATCGTGGGCAGTGGGTTCGGGATTGACCTGAATCAGCCGCGCTCCGGCCGCCCGGGCCTGGTGCGGCAGGCTGGCAGCGGGCTCGACCAGGCTGGAGGTACCGATGCAAAAAAAGACGTCGCAGCTTGCAACCGCGGCGGCCGCCCTGCGCCACGCCTGCATGGGCAGCGCTTCGCCGAACCACACCACGCCGGGACGCAACATGCCGCCGCAGTGTGCGCAACGCGGCAGAACAGCCCCGTCCTCCGGCAATGCATCGGCCGGCGCCGAACAATCGAAGCACTGGGTGCGCCAGATGTTGCCGTGCAGCTCGATCACCTCGCGGCTGCCCGCACGCTGGTGCAGGCCGTCAACATTCTGGGTGATGACGGTGAGCGCAGGAAGTTGCGCCGCCATGGCGGCGATGGCGTGATGCGCCGGATTCGGTTCGACTGCTGCGATCAGTGTTCGGCGCCACGCATACCAGTTCCAGACCGTGACCGGATCACGACGGAAAGCCTGGGGCGTGGCAAGATCCTCGGCGCGGAACTGCGCCCAGAGGCCGGTCTGGGCATCGCGGAAAGTGGGCACGCCGCTTTCTGCCGAAACCCCGGCGCCGGTAAATGCTGCAATGGCACGCGCGCGGCGCAGGCAGTCAAGCAGATCGGGAGAAAAATCCATGCCCCAGCATGCGCTTCCCGTCCGCGTGCGGTCAAGCCGAAGGCGGTTGCGCCGGACGTCGTGCCAGCAACACCACGGCCGTCAGCACCATGGCCCCGCCGGCTAGCTGCCCCGGACTCACCGACTCGCCCAGCAAGGCCACCCCGAGACAGACGGTAATGACGGGCTCGGCAGTCGAAATGATGGAAGCCTGCGAGGCGCCGATGTATCGGATGCCGATCAGAAAGCACGAGATTGCGATCACCGTCGAGAACAGCGCGATGGCACCGATGGCTGCCCAGGCCACCGGATCGGTCGGCAAGCTGCCACCGCCGGCATATGCCAGCGCTCCGTTGCAAAGCGCTGCCACGCTCATGATGACGAGGGTGGAAGCCAGGGGGTCGCCGCTGTTCGTCACGCGCGCGCCGACCAGGATATAGATCGCGTACAGCCCCGCTGCTGCAAGACCGAAGGCAATGCCGAGCGGCTGTCCCTCGAGATTGTCTCCCAGCATGATGAACATGCCGGCGATGGCCAGCGCCAGCAGCACGGCACTGCGCCGGTCCAGTCGTTCCCACCCAAGGGCCGCCGCGAGCAAGGTAACCAGCACCGGGTAGAAATACAGCAGGAGCGCGACCAGACCGCTGCTGGCATACACGAGCGCGGTGAAGAAGCTCTGCGACTGAAGGGTGTAGAGCAGGCCCATCAGCACGAAGCCCACCAGCGCGGCACCCCGCGGCAACGGCAGGCGACGCAACCGGACAATCGGTGCCAGCATCAGGACCGCCAGTCCGAAGCGCAGGGCCAGCACGACGCTGGGTGTCGCCCCGGCACGATAGGCGAACTTGGTGAACACCGCCATGCTCGCGAAACCGAGAGCCGACAGAAGGACCAGGAAAATGGCGGACTGGCGCGAGAGCGAAGGCATGCGTTCAGGTTGTCGTGGAAATGCGGGAGTGTAGCGCTTGGCGCCGCTTCTCCACATCAGTCTCTGTCCGCAGAGGCCGGAATTTTCAGTCAGACAGGTCGCGCTGCGTCCCGCCTACTCCGTATAGCGCCCAAGCGTGATGATGCGCAGCGCAGTCTTGTAGATCATCGCCGCCATGCCATACCAGGCACGCTCGTACCATGGGATGTTGGCAAAATCCTGCAGGCGCACCACCACGCCGTCGGCGACCGCACGCTCGATGTGCCGGCGCAGATCGCGCGCGATGGCGTGATTCCTCACCACCAGATTGGCCTCATGGTTGATGAACAGCGACAAGCCGTCCCAGTTGCTCGAACCTACCGTGGCCCAGTCGTCGTCGATGACGGCCACCTTTCCGTGAAGCTGGGTCTTGCGATATTCGACCACCCGCACGCCGGCCTTGAG
>JAEZHR010000167.1 GCA_023416415.1 Pseudomonadota bacterium | reverse complement strand
CGAGGCGGATAAAGAAGCGCTGCTTGTCTGAGCCGAAGGCGAGTTTGCAGCGCTTCCCGCCTCGGCGCCCGAGCTCTTGGGGACCGCCGAAGGGGGCAACGTCTTCGGGGCGCCTTTCTTTGGTTACTTTCTTTGGCGAAGCAAAGAAAGTAACTGGCCCGCCGGGGCCAGTCCCGGCCTGGTTGTCCGAAGAAATACAAGCAACCGCCCCACAGAAAGGAACAAGAATCAAAACAACAACCTCCCAAACCAATGCCCATCAGCAGCAAGTTGCGCTGCTACAATGACCCGCTTTCCCCCGCACCACTCCCCGCATGTCCCACTCCACCCATGGAATGAATCCGCCGCAGCGCGAAGCCGTCAACTACATGGATGGACCCTGTCTGGTCCTGGCCGGCGCCGGTTCCGGCAAGACGCGCGTAATTACGACCAAGATCGCGCGTCTGATCGAGCAGCATGGTTACGATGCGCGCAACATCGCCGCCGTGACCTTCACCAACAAGGCTGCGCGCGAGATGCAGGAGCGCATCGCCAAGCTGCTGACCAATCCGAAGGAAGCGAAGAACCTCACGGTCTGCACCTTTCATTCGCTGGGGATGCAGATCGTGCGGCGCGAGGCCAAGGAGCTGGGGCTGAAGGATCGCTTCTCGATCATGGACAGCGACGATTGCTTCTCCATCGTCCAGGATCTTGCCTGCACTACCGACAAGCAGATCGTGCGCCGCATCCAGAACACGATGTCGCTGTGGAAGAACGCGCTGGTCGATCCCGAGCGCGCGCTGAAGGAGGCGGCAACCGAAGACGATGCCCAGGCCGCGCGCATTTACCGCAACTACGTCGCCACGCTCTCGGCTTATCAGGCTGTCGACTTCGACGACCTGATCCGCCTGCCGGTCGAACTGTTCCGCGACAACGAAACGGTGCGCGACAAGTGGCAGCGCAAGCTGCGCTATCTGCTGGTCGACGAGTATCAGGACACCAACACCTGCCAGTACGAGCTGGTGAAGCTGCTGGTCACCGGTCTCGGCAAGAAGCCGATGTTTACCGCCGTGGGCGACGACGACCAGGCCATCTATGCCTGGCGCGGCGCGACCATCGAGAATCTCAAGCAATTGCAGGTCGATTTCCCGGACCTGAAGATCATCAAGCTCGAGCAGAACTACCGTTCATCCACGCGCATCCTGCAGGCGGCCAATGCCGTCATCGGCAACAATCCCAAGCTGTTCGAAAAGCAGCTGTGGTCCGAGCACGGCCTGGGCGATCCGATCAAGGTGATGGCCATGCAGGACGATGAGCAGGAAGCCGAGCAGGTGGCCATCATGATCTCGGCGCACAAGTTCGAGCGCCGCGCCAAGTTCTCCGATTATGCGGTCCTGTATCGCGGCAACCATCAGGCGCGCGTGATCGAGCAGGCGCTGCGCAAGGAACGCATTCCCTACACGATCTCCGGCGGCCAGAGCTTCTTCGACCGTGCCGAGATCAAGGACATCGTCAGCTACCTGCGCCTGATCGCCAACCAGGACGATGATCCGGCCTTCATTCGCGCCGTGACCACCCCCAAGCGCGGTGTCGGGCAGAGCACGCTGGAAGCGCTCGGCGCCTTCGCGGGACAGTGGCAGTGTTCGCCGTTCGAGGCGGTGTTCAAGGGCGGCATCGAATCTAAACTCAACGACCGCCAGCTGCATCCGCTGCGCGAGTTCTGCAACTTCATCAACGGTCTGGAAGCGCGGGCCAGCAAGCGCGGCGAGAACGCCGCCGAGCTGCTCGACGAGATGATGAAGGAGATCAACTACGAAGCCTGGCTCTACTCGACCTTCGATGATCGCCAGGCCCAGACCAAGTGGCAGAACGCGCTCGACTTCACCACCTGGCT
Organism: Pseudomonadota bacterium; assembly: GCA_023416415.1. Classification (GTDB taxonomy): domain Bacteria; phylum Pseudomonadota; class Gammaproteobacteria; order Burkholderiales; family Burkholderiaceae_D; genus Noviherbaspirillum. Next base: position 4,372 of record JAEZHR010000167.1, on the reverse strand, counting down.
GAAGGAGAAGGGCACGGGCGGGCGCGACGGCACGGATGAAGAAAAGAGTCTGCTCGAACTCACGCAGATGGTCGCGCTGATGACCATGCTCGACGGTCGCGACGAAGAACCGGACGCGGTGCGCATGTCCACGCTGCATGCTTCGAAGGGGCTGGAGTTTCCGCACGTATTCCTGGTCGGCGTGGAAGAGGGCATTCTTCCGCACAAGGGCGACCCCGACACGCCGGTCGAGCAACTGGCTGCGCGCATCGAGGAAGAACGGCGCCTGATGTACGTCGGCATCACGCGCGCGCAGCGTTCGCTGCACATCTCCTGGTGCAAGCGCAGAAAGCGCGCACGCGAGTACATCAATTGCGATCCCTCGCGCTTCATCAAGGAAATGAAGCTCGACGAAGGCGATGCGGTTCCGAAGGAAGAGGAAAAGATCACGCCCCAGGAAAGGCTGGCGAATCTGAAGGCCTTGCTGCAGAAGCCGAGACCGGCGTAGACGGCGGGGCCAGGAGGCCCTCCAGAGCCATCGGCCGCGCGCTGCTCGCGGGGAATGATTCGTCGCCGGGCGCGAACTCGCTGATGTCCATCTCTCGTTCGACGATGCGGACCTGAAGCAGGCCGGATTGCGTGTCGTAGCCGGCATAGCGCACTTCGAGCACTTCTCTGGGCGTGCCGAAGAAAAACATCGCCTCGTCCTCATGCCCGTCATGCAGGGAAATCGGTCCCAGTTCAATCCCTGTGCCGTAGATTTGTTTCTGCACGTTGTACTTTTCGAGCAACCGGCAATAGCTGCTGCTGTCACGGGTGCTCGTGCTCATGAATCCGCGCGTTCGGATCACGGCTCCGGGCACGTACTGGACAAGATGCTCCGCGGTCAAATGCTCGCCGCGATAAACCCAGCTGGGTTGCGCGTCCTTTTGTCTCAGATGGCAGAGGCCTGAAACGAGGCAACGAATGTAGGGCGCGAACTCCTCGACCTTCTTTTCGTCTCCGTTGCGCAATGCTTCGTTCAACTCATTGGACGCAACGCTGTAGGTCCGCACGGCCAGCAGGTCTTCCATCGGGACGGTCTTCATTCCCGGCTGCCTTTCAAGAATGCGTGCCACCTGATCGATGTAGAGTTCCCACAGTTCTTTGCATTTCTCTGGCGTGATGTTGCCCCGGTTGATGATCCGTTTGTTCAGGAACAGATGCTTGAAGGCCGCGCGATCCTCGGGCGTGCTCGTGTAATGCGGACGCACCATATTCAGGATTGCGAACACACCGTCATTTCGCTTCCACTGCGGATTCAACGAAGGCCTTGCGCCCGCCGTCCGCTCACTGCCTGGGTGTTGCGGAACGGGCGTGTTCGAAGGCCCGGCAAGCTCGATACCTTTCGTCCACGCGGGTGGGGGAAGAACGGCTTTTCCCTTGCGATCGTAATGGGTGGCGGGCGCACCTCGGGTCGGTTTCCACGCCATGATCGGTCCATAGGCCACCCTCTTCGCGGTTTCATGAAGGGACGCGTCAGTCCGCACGATGCTCCGGTCTCGACGGGGCTGGGCCTGGAGCGAGTCCACGTAGTGCCGCAGTGCGACGTGGAGTGCAATGAAGTCGGAAAGATTCCTGTCGCCATTCATATGGCGGACAACCGCGTCGTCAAGTTGCCGCAGCAAGGTGGGTGGTGCCGAATGGTGGCCCGTGCTCACGGGTGGAAGTTTCTCGGCTGCGATCTCGTAAGTCAGATCGATCGCCCGCTGCGAATCGAAGGCCGAGGCTGCCGCAGATTCCAGTGTCCGATACAGATCGTTTGCATGGACAAGCAAGGCTTCAAGCTGGCTGAAATTGTTTCCGCCATGGGTTTCCCTGTAGTTGCGCATCGCCTCTGTCACCAAATGATGGTCATTGGCAACGGCCGTGTTTCGGGAAAGGATTTCGAGTGTGGCCTCGCGCGTTCCGGGCTGGAGCGTGCAGTGAACATGAGCGCCGTGCAAATGCGTGACGTGCACGGAGACGCATGAGAGTGCCTCTGTCGTCGTCGGATTGGGAATCGGATTGAATATCGGCACTTTGCACAAGCCTGCCGGATGCAGGCACATCGCGTAGATCGTCTGCCCGTGTGTAGCGCAGCCGGATCGCCAGTTCCACGAAATACTCAGGAAGGCAGCGGTCCGGCTATTTCTTGCGCAACTGTTTCTCGAACGCCTGATCGAGCTTGCTGATCTTCACTTTTTTCTGCGGGCCAGTCTGGTTCACCAGCGCGATGAACTCTTCCTGCGTCAGATCAGAACTGACGCGTATCGGAGGCTTACCCTCCTCACCGCGCAGCAAATAAAAGAAACCACTTGCGGTCATGCCCATCGAATAGCGGTACGTCGGATCGCGCGCATTGAGGCGGGTGACGGCGGCACTGGCTTTGGTTGAACGCATGGTCGGATAAAGGGAATGGATCGGATTCTTTTGAGGGTCGTGACGCACCGGCGAGTGCTGTTGCGGTCCAAGTCTGGCACAGGCGCAACAGCCGAAAACATGCCGTCAAGAGGTCACTTGCGCACGTCATTATCGCGGCTGCCTGCTTTGGTTTGAAGAGTAAAGCCGCTCTCGATTCACAACAACGGGAAATAGAAATGAAGAAATCGTTAATGGCAATTGCCCTTCTGGGCGCCTTTGGTACTGCTGCCGCACAGACCAGCGTGACGGTCTACGGGGTGGCCGATGTCGGGCTGAACCGGGTCGACAACGGTACCACCACCACGACCGGGCTTGACAGCGGCCTGCAATCGGGCAGCCGTCTCGGCTTTCGCGGAACCGAGGCGCTGGGCGGTGGCTGGAGCGCCATCTTTACTTTGGAAAGCGGCTTCAACCTCGATAACGGCCGGATGGGTCAGGATGACCGTCTGTTCGGGCGCCAGGCCTTCGTTGGCGTGAAGAGCCAAAGCTTCGGCACCTTGACCCTGGGCCGCCAGTACATCCCGCTTTATCAGGCCGTCGAGGCCGTCGATCCGTTCGGGCTCAGTCTGGCCGGGGATGCCGGGCAGATATTCAACCTGTACGGCGACCGCACCGACAACACGGTCGTCTACGCTACGCCGAACTTCGGGGGCTTTTCCGCACAAGTTGCCTATGCCTTCGGCGAGGCGCCTGGTGACAGCTCGCTGGGGCGCAATGTCGGTGCCGCAGGTGCCTACAACAATGGTCCGTTGCTGGTGCAGCTTGCCTACAATCGCCAGAACCTGGCTATCAGCGGTGCGGACGCCGGCATGGCCCACACCGCGATGATCGGCGGCACCTACGACTTCAATCTGGCCAAGCTGCATCTGGCGTACGCGCAGAACGATGGCGAGAATGCGGCAGGCACGACCAACATCGACAGCAAGGACTGGCTGGTCGGTGCCTCTGCCAGTCTCGGCCCCGGTACTGCGATGGCGACGTACGCTCACCGCAAGAACGACCTGCTCAGCGACGCCGATTCGACGCTGTGGGCGATCGGCTACAGCTATCCGTTCTCCAAGCGCACCAACTTGTACACCTCTTACGGACAAGTGAGGAACGACGCGCTGGCCAACCTGGGCGGTGCCGCCGTTGCTGGCGAGGATCCGACCCAGCTCAACATCGGCGTACGACACAAGTTCTAGGCATTTCTCCTGTCGGGCAGTTCGGGCGTCCTTTTCCGCAGGAGAGGGGCGCCCATTTTTTATCCGAGGCCGCTGTCGGCGCCGGTCGGTACAATGTCGGCTGCGTCAACGCCACGTATCCGTCATGAACACCGAAGAGCGCCTGATCGAACTGGAGACCAGGCTTGCGCAGCAGGATGACCTGCTCGAAACCCTGAACCGCACCGTCTATCGTCAGCAAAAGCGGATCGACGAACTCGAAACCTTGTGTACCGCGCTGGTGCGTCACGTGAAGGACGTACGCGATGCCGCAGCGGCCGGCCCGGCCAACGAACGACCTCCCCACTATTGATCGGCATGAACGACACTCAATCCGGCGCAGCGGAAGAAACTGCCCTGCTGCGCGCCAAGCTCAACGGCGAAACCTCGCGCATGCCGTGGCGCGAAATGTTGCGCTTCTTTGCCGGTGGCAATGTGCTCGTCATCGAAGATGGCCTTGACCTCGTCGATGTCGCATTGCGCATCGCGCAGGACGACAAGGCGGCCATCGCTGCATGGCTGCAGGCCGATTGCATCCGACACGTGAGCGACGATCAGGCACGCGCATGGCTGGATGACGATGCACAGCTGTGGGCCGTCGTGGTCAAGCCCTGGGTCCTGGTCCAGCGCCACAAAGAGGCGGTATCTCGCGCATGAGCCGCTACCAGGTGAAGCAGGAACGTCCGCTGTGGCATTTCGTGCTGGTTGCATGCGTCTCGGTGGTGCTCGGTTTTGCCGCAGTCTGGTTC
>JAEZHR010000162.1 GCA_023416415.1 Pseudomonadota bacterium | reverse complement strand
CATATACGCAGACTGTCGCCACCCAGAGCGGCAGCGCGACGCGGATACGCGTCGGCCCGTTTGCCAGCCGGGAAGAAGCCGAGAAGATGCGTGCACGCATCGTCAAACTCGGCTTGAGTGGCACTCTTGTTCCGGCCTGATACGCGAGTCGTGACGGTTTTCGATTATCTGGTCCTGATCGTGCTGATCTGTTCCATCGTCATCAGCACCTTGCGCGGGCTGGTCAAGGAAATCCTGTCCTTGCTGAGCTGGATCGTCTCCTTCGTTGTGGCCAACGCCTATGGCGAGGAGTTGGCGGTGCTGCTGCCTGCCGTCTTTCCCGGGGCCGTAACACGCCTGATCGTGGCTTTTCTTGCGTTGTTCATCGGAGTGCGCTTGCTGATGGCGCTGGTCGGAATGGCAATTGATGCCGTGATCAAGGGAGCCGGACTGTCGCTGGCCGACCGCGGCCTCGGCGGGCTGTTCGGCCTTGCGCGTGGACTGGTGCTGGTCCTGGCCGCCGTGCTGGTGTGCGGCATGACAGCAATTCCGCAGCAGCCCTTCTGGCGCGAGGCGGTGTTCAGCCCGCTGGCCGAAACTGCGGCGCGCACCGTCAAACCCTATTTGCCGGGCGATTTCGCGCGGCATGTGAATTTTTGATTTTCTTCTCCATCGAGGTACACCATGTGCGGCATTGTCGGCGTAGTTTCCCAAGGTCCGGTCAATCAGCTGATCTACGACGCGCTGCTCCTTTTGCAGCACCGCGGTCAAGACGCGGCCGGCATTGCCACCAATCACGGCAATACGTTTTCCATGCACAAGGCCAACGGGCTGGTGCGTGATGTCTTCCGCACGCGCAACATGCGCTCCCTGCCGGGTACGGCGGGCATCGGCCAGGTGCGCTATCCAACCGCAGGCTCGTCCAGTGAAGAGGAGGCCCAGCCGTTCTACGTGAACGCGCCGTTCGGCATCATCCTTGCGCACAATGGCAACCTGACCAACTGGGAGCAGCTCAAGATCGAGATGTTCCGCAACGATCGGCGTCACATCAACACCGATTCCGATTCGGAAGTCCTGCTCAACGTGCTGGCGCACGAAATCCAGCTTGCGACGACCGGCTACTCGCTCGATCCTTCCGCGTTGTTCAAGGCCGTGGCGGCGCTGCATCGCAGGGTGCGCGGTTCCTACGCCGTGGTTGCGCAGATCGCCGGCTACGGCTTGCTGGCCTTCCGCGATCCCTTCGGCATTCGCCCGCTGTGCATCGGCTTCAACGAAACGGCGCAGGGGCCGGAATACATGGTGGCCAGCGAATCCGTCGCACTTGAGGGTCTGGGATTCCGCTTCCTGCGCGATGTGATGCCGGGCGAAGCAATCTTCATCGACCTTGACGGCCGCCTCTACAACCAGCAGTGCGCAGAGAATCCGATGCTCACACCCTGCGCCTTCGAGTTCGTTTATCTCGCGCGCCCCGATTCCGTCATCGATGGCGCCTCGGTCTACGCCACGCGCCTGAAGATGGGTGAACATCTGGCGGCCAAGATCGCACGCGAAATGTCGGCTGGCGACATCGATGTCGTGATGCCGATTCCCGATTCCTCGCGCCCTGCGGCCATGGAATTGGCGCTCAAGCTCAATCTCCAGTATCGCGAGGGTTTCATCAAGAATCGCTACATCGGCCGTACCTTCATCATGCCCGGGCAGGCGCTGCGCAAGAAGTCGGTGCGCCAGAAGCTCAATGCGATCGGCAGCGAATTCAAGGGCAAGAGCGTGCTGCTGGTGGACGATTCGATCGTGCGCGGCACGACCAGCCGCGAAATCGTCCAGATGGCGCGCGACTCCGGCGCCAAGCGCGTGATCTTCGCGTCGGCTGCGCCGCCTGTGAAGTTCCCCAATGTGTACGGGATCGACATGCCCACGCGCGACGAACTGATCGCGCACGGTCGCACCGAAGAGGAAGTCTGTCGCGAGATCACGGCCGATGCGCTGGTGTACCAGGATGTCGACGCATTGCGGCGTTCCATTTCGGACGTGAATCCGCAACTGAAAAACTTCGAGGCTTCCTGCTTTGACGGTGTGTACGTCACCGGTGACATCTCGCTCGATTATCTCGCACGCGTCGAGACGGCGCGGCGCACGCCAAAGCAGGACAGCGAGGATCGGGTGCGCTCCCAATTGAACCTGGGGCTCGCTGCCGCCGATTGATGTCGAGCCGGTGGCAGGTACATGCCGCCGGCGTACCCTCCGTATCATCCCGCCATGACAAATTCCGCTACCTCAGGCTTTACGACCGCCATACTCCACAGCGACCGCCGAAAGACGGTCGAACACGGATCGCTGCACAAGCCCGTTCATCATTCCGTGACCTTTGGCTACGACGACGCGCATCAACTGGCGCGCGTGTTCCAGGGGCGCGAGCCCGGCTACCGCTACGGACGCCAGGGCAACCCGACCGTGAGCGCGCTGGAAGACAAGATCACGCTCATGGAGCAGGGCCGGGCGACCATCTGCTTTTCCACCGGCATGGCCGCAATCGGCGCATTGATGCAAGGCCTGCTGCGCGCCGGAGACCATGTCGTGTCATCGTCCTTCCTGTTCGGGAATACGAACAGCCTGTGGCAAACGGTCAATGCGCAGGGCGTCGATGTAAGCATGGTCGATGCAACCGATGTGGCGAATGTGGCGGCTGCGCTCACGCCAGCCACGCGCATGGTGTTCGTCGAGACGATCGCCAATCCGCGCACGCAGATTGCAGATCTCAAGCGCATCGGCGAACTGTGCCGCGAGCGCAGCATCCTCTTTGTGGTCGACAACACCATGACCTCGCCTTACCTTTTCCGTCCGGCGGCAGTCGGCGCAGGTCTGGTCATCAACTCCCTGACCAAGTCGATTGCAGGGCATGGCAATGCGCTGGGCGGCAGCCTGACCGACACCGGTCTGTTCGACTGGAGCCGCTATCCGAACATCTACGACAGCTACAAGCGCTTTCCATCTGCCCAATGGGGCATTGCGCAGCTGCGGGCCAAGGCGCTGCGCGACTTCGGCGCCGCGCTCGCGCCGGAAGCGGCGCACCACATCGCAGTGGGCGCCGAAACGATTGCCTTGCGCATGGAGCGCAGTAGCCACAACGCCCTCGCGCTGGCGCGCATGCTGGAAGCCGATCGGCGCGTCGCGGCTGTCCACTATCCGGGTTTGCCATCTCATCCTCAGCATGCATTGGCAACCGAACTGTTCCGGACAGGCAGCTATCTTTTTAGTTTCGAATTGCGCGAAGACATCGATTGTTTTGACTATCTCAATCGTCTGAAACTGGGCGTTCCGGCAAGCAATCTCGGAGATAACCGCACCCTGGTCATCCCGGTCGCGCACACCATCTTCCACGAAATGGGGCAGCAGCGGCGGGCGGAAATGGGCATTGCCGAGTCCCTGATTCGCGTTTCGGTCGGCATCGAAGACACTGAAGATCTGCTGAACGATTTCAGGCAGGCGCTCGACGCCTGAGCGCTGCGCGCGCGGAGCCGGCGTACACGAATGTCGTACGCATGTTGAATCTCGTTACAATACCGCCGGTCAATTCCTCTTGTAAGGAGCGCGCATGCCACGGCCGGAAAAGGTCCGCCTCGGCGAGATTCTTGTTCAGCAGAAATTAATTTCTGAGGAGCAACTTCAGCTCGCGCTCAGCGAGCAGAAACGCACCGGACGCAAACTGGGGCGCGTGTTCGTCGAGAACGGCTTCGTCACCGAAGAGCAGATCAGCGGTGCGTTGGCGCGCCAGCTCGATATTCCTTACATCAATCTCAAGTTCTTCAACGTCAAGCCAGAGATCGTGCGCCTGCTTTCCGAAACGCAGGCGCGGCGCTTCCGTGCGATCGCACTGGAAGAGCGCCACGGCACGCTGGTCGTCGGCATGGCCGATCCTACCGACCTGTTCGCCTACGATGAGATCGCGCGCCAACTGCGGCGCAGCATCGAACTTGCCGTGGTCAATGAAGGCGAGTTGCTGCAGGCGATCGACCGCATTTATCGTCGTACCGACGAGATCACGGATTTCGCGCGTGCACTCGAAGAAGATCTCGGCGACAGCTATGTCGATTTCGGCAATCTGGGCGGCACGCCCGGCATCGAAGAAGCGCCGGTCGTCAAGCTGCTGCAGTCGGTATTCGATGATGCGACCCAGGTACGTGCGTCCGACATTCACATCGAGCCGCAGGAGTCGCGCCTGCAGATCCGTTTTCGCATTGATGGCGTGCTGCATCTGCAGACCGAGGCTGATATCAAGATTGCCCCTGCACTCGCGTTGCGGCTGAAGCTGATGTCCGGGCTGGACATCTCCGAGAAGCGCCTTCCTCAGGACGGGCGCTTTGCCATCAAGGTCAAGAACCAGCAGGTCGACGTGCGTTTGTCGACCATGCCGACACAGTACGGCGAATCGGTTGTCATGCGTCTGCTCAACCAGAATGGCGGGATTCTGAGGCTGGATTCGATCGGCATGCCAAAGGGCATGCTCGAGCGCTTCCGGGCGATCCTCCAGCGGCCCAATGGGCTGGTGCTGGTGACCGGTCCGACCGGCAGCGGCAAGACCACGACACTTTACGGCGCGCTCGCTGAACTGAACACGGTCGAGCGCAAGCTGATCACGGTCGAGGATCCGGTCGAATATCGGCTGCCGGGTATCAATCAGGTGCAGGTCAACGAAAGGATCGAGCTCACGTTTGCCCGGGTCTTGCGCTCGGCCCTGCGCCAAGACCCGGACGTCGTGCTGGTGGGGGAAATGCGCGACCAGGAAACCGCCCAGATCGGCATGCGTGCAGCGCTCACCGGCCACCTTGTACTCTCCACGCTGCATACCAACGATGCCGCCAGCACGCCAATCCGCCTGCTTGACATGGGCGTGCCGCGTTACATGGTGGCGACCTCGATTCAGGCCGTTCTGGCGCAGCGTCTGGTGCGCGTGATCTGCGAGAGCTGCGCGACGCCTTATTCGCCGACTGCGAACGAACTGGCCTGGCTGAAGGCCGAGCTGGGAGACGCCGTCACCCGCCAGCGTTACATCCATGGGCGGGGCTGCGCTCACTGCAACGGCACCGGCTACCGGGGGCGCACCGGAGTCTATGAAATGCTGGAGATGAACGAGGCGTTGGCCGAGGCGGCAAACCACGCAGAGCCCGGTCATTTCCTGAAGGTCGCACATGTGCAGATGGCCGGACGTACCCTGCGCCGCCACGCTGTCGCGCTGGTGGCGGCAGGGCGGACCACGATCGCGGAAGCGATGCGGGTCAGCAACCAGACTGATGACTGAGCGGCCTCCGTGCGTTATCTGGATTCCGGCGTGACCGGCCGCATCGAGCCGGCGACCATGGCGGCAGGCATCTGTGCCGCAGCCCTGCTCCTGTTCCCGTTCCTGTGGCCGCTGCATACGAAGCCCCTGGCCACCTTCTACAATGAGTGGATTGCAGCAGTTCTGCTGATCGCAGGGTGCGTGCCGGCCAGTCTGGTCGCATTGCGCCGGCGTGCACCGGCATTCGAACTCCCGGCCGTCGCGCCGTTGTTCGTGCCACTGTTGGCCGTCGTGGCGCTGCAGTGGGCGCTTGGGCGGCTGAGCCATTCATCGGATGCCACGCTGCCGCTGGCGACGCTCGCGCTGGCGACTGGGGCGCTGACATACGGTCGCGTCCTTGAGCGCCAGCTCGGCTTGGAGCGTTTGCTGGTCTGGCTCAGCATCGCGGCAGTCGTTGGGGGACTTCTGAATGTCCTCCTGCAGATTGCGCAAGTCTGCGTTCATAGCGGAATCGATCTTCCGTTCTACAGGCTCGACAGCCGCGGGCAATACTATGGTGCACTCGCCCAGCGCAACCAGCTTGCCAGCTACCTTGCCTGGGGCCTGACCGGAGTGCTTTATCTGTACGCCGCACGCAAGCTTGCGGCGCGCTGGACGATTGTGCTGACGATCGTGATCCTTGTCGGGATGGCGCTGACCCGCTCGCGCACCGCGTGGCTTGAGGTCGGCTGGATCACTGTTGCAGGTGTCGCGTATCTTCGTCTGTGCGCTGCGACATCGCGACCGCCGCGCGGATACCTTCTGCTCGGCCTACCCTTGCTTTTTGCCGCGATCAATCTTGCCTTGCCGCAGATACTCGCGGCTCTCGGCTTGTCCTTTGACCGGGGAGCGCTCGAGCGCATCGCCACCGAGGGCGTGGACAAGAACCGTTTGCTGCTCTACACCCAGGGTCTGCAACTGTTTCTCGCGCACCCGCTGCTAGGAATCGGACCGGGGCAGTTGTTCGGCTACCAGTTCCAGCTGCTTGATCAGGTCGACACGACACTCTATGCCAGTTCGACGCACAACATCGTGCTCGATCTGCTAGTCATGACCGGGTTGCTGGGGGCCGTGCCTTTTCTGCTGCTTTGCGGCACCTGGGTCGCCAGGGCGTTGAGGCAGCCGGTCAGCGCCGCCCGAGCGGCGATCTGGATCATGCTGGGCACGCTGTGCATCCATGCAATGCTCGAACTCCCGCACTGGTACGGTTTTTTCCTGCTGCCGGCCGCCATGCTCATGGGGGCGCTCGATCCTGGAACATTGCGACTGCCGGCTGGACGCCTTTTGCGCGCGCTTCCTCTGCTGCTGTGCGCTTACGGAATTGCTGTCGCGATATCCATGCTGTTCCAGTATCGGACGCTGGAAAGCATGCATGCACGGTATTACTCCAAGGAGCGGCACCAGATGATCGTTGACGAAAAGCGTCTGGAAGAAATATTGGCTTTCAGCCGTACCACCTGGTTCACCGGTCCGGTGGACTTTATTCTGTGCACGAATTTCGCGCTCAATGAAATCGCACTCCCTGAAAAAATCGCGATTGCAGAACGCACGCTTCGTGCATTGCCGGAGCCGCATATCGTGTACCGCTACGTCTTGCTGCTGGCTCTGGACGGTCGCCAGGAGGAAGGAATGAAACTGCTGGCGCGCACACGCAAGATGTTTCCTTTGGCCTATGAGGAGATCGCTTCCGAGTTCGTGCAACTGGGGGAGCGCCAGCCCGAGGTATTCGGTCAGCTCGCGAACGCCTTGAAGCCGGCGATCTAGAAGAATTCATGCAAGTCCGGCATCATGTCGGCTTGCAACTCAACAGCGATTCCGACGAGGAGCCGAATTGCCGTTCTTTTCCTACAAGGCACGAGACGTCCATGGCGAGCTGATTCAGGGGGTGCTTGAGGGGGCCGACAGTGGTGCTGTCGCAACCCAGTTGCTCAACTCCGGCATCACGCCGCTTTCCATCACTGCCACGACCCGAACCCGATCCGATGACGAGGGCGGCTGGTGGTCGCGCCTGACCGAGCAGAAGATCCGGACGGTCGACGTGCAGCTGTTCAGCCGCCAGCTCTACACGCTCCTCAAGGCGGGCGTGCCCATCATGCGGGGCCTCGCCGGGCTGCAGGAATCGGCAGTCAACAAGAGTCTCGGGCGCGTGATCAAGGATCTGCGCGAGTCGCTTGAATCCGGACGTGAGTTGTCGGCATCCATGCGCGGCCACCCCGAGGTGTTCGATGCGTTCTACATCAGCATGGTGAGGGTGGGGGAAATGACGGGCCGCATGGAGGAAATTTTCCTGCGCCTTAACGATCACCTTGAATTCGAAAGCGAGATGAAGGACCGTGTGCGTAGCGCCTTGCGCTATCCGACCTTTGTCGTCATCGCGATGATTGCCGCGATTACCATCGTCAACATCTGGGTGGTGCCGACCTTCGCCAAGGTATTCGCCGGTTTCAACGCCGAGTTGCCGCTGATGACGCGCATTCTGATCGGCTTCTCCAACTTCACCGTCGCATACTGGCCGCACATCACCGCAGCTGCCATCTGCTTCGCATTTGCCATGCGGGCATACATCGGGACGGCCAACGGTCGCTACAAATGGGACCGGGTCAAGCTGCGCCTTCCCGTTGCCGGCAAGATCATGCTCAAGGGTACACTGGCCCGTTTCGCGCGCAGCTTCTCGCTCACCGGGCGCAGTGGGGTGCCGATCGTGCAGGGATTGTCGGTGGTGGCGCAGACAGCCGACAACGCCTACGTACGTGCGCGTATCGAGCAGATGCGCAACGGCGTCGAGCGCGGCGAGACGATTTTGCGCACGGCCGCCGCCACTGGCGTGTTTACGCCGGTGGTTCTGCAGATGATCGCGGTGGGCGAAGAGACCGGCGAACTCGACGAACTGATGGTGGAAATCGCGGACATGTACGAACGCGAGGTGGAATATGAGCTGACGACGCTGTCGACGCAGATTGAACCCATCCTGATCACCGGGTTGGCCATTCTGGTCCTGATCCTTGCGCTTGGCGTCTTTCTGCCGATCTGGGATCTCGGGCAGGCCTCGCTGAAATGATGAGGCATCGCACCCAACAAGCGAGCGCCCGCGGTTTCACGCTGATCGAGCTCCTCATTGTGACCTGCGCAGTCGCGCTGACAGCCACCGTCGTGCTGGACCGCCTCCTGTACTACCAGGAGATGGCGGAGAAAGTTGCCATGCAGCAAGTTGTTCGCACCATGCGCATTTCATTGCAACTTCAGACTGCAAATTTGATTGCGAAGAACCGTCTGGAAGACATACCAAGACTTGCAGAACAGAACCCGATGCACTGGCTCGCGCAGCCTCCGGACAACTATGCGGGAGAGTCTATTTCTATACGGAAAGAGAGTGTTGCAATTGGGCAGTGGTTTTTCGATGTAGAGAGTAAAAAATTGTTTTACCTGGTGCATAATGGCGCAAATTTCCGGTCTGAAAACAATGGCCCGAAGCAAGTTGTTTATCAGGCGCGGGTGTTGAGATCGGAAACGGAGCAGGGGGTGGACGGCGCAGGAGCGATCGAAGGTGTCGTGCTTGAACAGGTCAATGCCTTCGAATGGTTCAAACAGTCGTTATCT
>JAEZHR010000145.1 GCA_023416415.1 Pseudomonadota bacterium | reverse complement strand
GCGCAAGGTGTCGCAGCTTGAGCTGGCGATGCAGGCGCGCGTCTCGCAGAAACACATCAGTTACCTGGAGCTGGAACGGGCGCGGCCGAGCCGCAGCATGGTGCTTCTGCTCGCCGATGTGCTGGATCTGCCCTTGCACGACCGCAATGTGCTCCTCGAAGCCGCTGGCTTTGCCCAGGTTTTCCGCCGCCGTACACTCGACGATCCGGCTATGCGTTCTGTCGTGCAGGCGGTCGAGCTGATGTTGCGGCATCTGAATCCGAATCCCGTCTTCGTGGTCGACGGCGCCTGGGACATCGTGCGCGTCAACGCAGGCATGATGAAACTGATGACCCTGCTCGCTTATGATCCCGAGCCGCTGGCGTGCGAAGTCGGCGCCATGAATGCGAACAACATGATGCGGCAACTGTTTCATCCAGCCGGCCTGCGCAGCCGCATTGTCAATTGGGACGAAATCGCCCCGCGTCTTCTCGCTCATCTGCGGCGGCAGAACCCGGTTCGCCCCTTCCCGGCGAGCCGACTGCTGGAAGAGCTTCTGTCCTATCCCGGCGTCGCCGCCTTGCCCGCAGCGACCACGCTGTTCGGCGAGCTGGAGCCAGTGACACCGATCGCGTTCCGGCACGGCCAAACGCGCATTCGCCTGCTTTCAATGTGCTCAATATTTGGCAACGCGCAGGACATCACGACCGACCAGTTGCGCATTCAATCCTCTTTTCCCGCAGACGATGCGTCGCAGCATGCCCTGAGTTGATGCGCCCCGCGCAGTTTCGGCAAGCGGGCTGCGCATGTGGGCCGGCCACGAATTCGGAGCGGGATGTCGAGGTCGCTTCATGCGTGTCTGGCGATCTGTCATGTCGAGAGGTTTTGCAAAGCGGCGGTGGCGTCGATCAGGTATTCTTGCCGGCGCCGACGACACTGATCGGCGCGGGCCGGAAGCAAAAGGCAGCGATGCTTTTTCCGGAACCGGATCGATAAGCAGTGACAACTGAAGCAGCCTGCACATGACAATCCGTCGAACGTGAGCGGCTGCGCGCGACACCGCCAGCCACCCTCAACCGAATTCGCCGCACAACCCGCAACGGCGATTTCGGATCTGCAGCAACATCAATCTGCGTCTGGTGGCTGTTTGAAAATTTTGGCAATTTGGCATGTAAGGTTTGGGTAAGAGATAGCGCTTACCGTTATGCCAAACAATCCCACGGAGAGAGACCATGGCCGAGACCGATACCCCGAAACAGGAAAATCGCATTTTTTCGCCGCCCGAGGCATTCGTCAAAAACGCCACCGTTTCCGGCATGGATGCTTACCGCGCACTGTGCGCCGAAGCCGAACGCGACTTCGAAGGCTTCTGGGCTCGCCTGGCGCGCGAGAACCTGCACTGGAAGGAGCCGTTCACCCGCACCCTCGATGAAAGCAATGCGCCTTTCTACAAATGGTTCGACGACGGCAAGCTCAACGTTTCCTACAACTGCCTGGAGCGCAATCTTGAAAACGGCAATGCCGACAAGACCGCGATCATCTTCGAAGCCGACAATGGCCAGGCTACCTGCATTACCTATCGGGAACTCTACGCAAAGGTCTGCCAGTTCGCCAACGGCCTGAAGTCACTCGGCATCAAGAAGGGTGATCGCGTCGTCATCTACATGCCGATGTCGATTGAAGGCGTATGCGCGATGCAGGCCTGCGCTCGCATCGGCGCGACCCACTCGGTCGTCTTCGGCGGCTTCTCGGCCAAGTCGCTGCAGGAGCGCATCATCGATGCCGGTGCCGTGGCTGTCATCACCGCCGACGAGCAGGTGCGCGGCGGCAAGCACCTTCCGCTGAAAGCCATCGTCGATGAGGCCATCGGCATGGGCGACTGCAATAGCCTGAAGAACGTCATCGTTTATCGCCGCACCGGCGGCAACATCAACTTTGTCGAAGGACGCGATCTGTGGCTGCACGATGTGCTCGCCAACCAGGCTACGGAATGCGAGCCGGAATGGGTCGAGGCGGAACATCCGCTGTTCGTGCTCTACACGTCCGGCTCCACCGGCAAGCCCAAGGGCGTGCAGCACTCCTCCGGCGGCTACCTGCTGTGGGCCACGATGACGATGAAGTGGAGTTTCGACATCAAGCCGACCGATGTCTTCTGGTGTACCGCCGATATCGGCTGGATCACCGGCCACACTTACGTCGCCTACGGTCCGCTTGCCGTGGGCGCGACACAGATCGTGTTCGAAGGCGTGCCGACCTACCCGAACGCCGGGCGCTTCTGGGAGATGATCCAGAAGCACAAGGCCACCATCTTCTACACCGCGCCGACGGCAATCCGCTCGCTCATCAAGGCCTGCGACGCCGATCCGCAAGTGCATCCCTCGAAGTACGACCTGTCCTCGCTGCGTCTGCTCGGCTCCGTGGGCGAGCCGATCAACCCGGAAGCCTGGATGTGGTACTACCGCAATGTCGGTCGTGAGCAATGCCCGATCGACGACACCTTCTGGCAGACCGAAACCGGTGGCCACATGATCACCCCGCTGCCGGGCGCAACCCCGATGGTTCCCGGCTCCTGCACGCTGCCGTTGCCCGGCATCATGGCCGCCGTCGTCGATGAAACCGGCAACGACCTGCCGCACGGGCAGGGCGGCATCCTGGTCATCAAGCGTCCATGGCCATCGATGATCCGCACCATCTGGGGCGACCCGGAGCGCTTCAAGAAGAGCTACTTCCCGGCTGAACTCAGCGGCAAGATCTACCT
>JAEZHR010000043.1 GCA_023416415.1 Pseudomonadota bacterium | reverse complement strand
GCAACGGGCTGATCAGTCTGCTGGGCGCATGGGCGTTGAAGTCCGCGTGCATGCAGATCCGGCGCTTCGAGGAAGTGGCGCGCCGACCCTTGTACGTTTCCGTCAACGTCAGTCCCCGTCAGTTCCGCAACGACCAGTTCATCGACATCGTGGACGAGGCCCTGACCCTGTCGGGCCTGCCCGGTGACCGCCTGATGCTCGAGATTACCGAAGGCATCCTGATGTCCGACCCCGAGCATGCCGAAGCAATACTCCAATCGCTGGCGCGGCGCAGAATCGGCATTGCGATCGACGATTTCGGTACCGGCTATTCCTCGCTTTCCTACCTCAAGCGCTTTCCGATCGCGGCGCTCAAGATTGACCGTGCATTCATCAAGGACATTCCCGCATCGGTCAAGGACATGGCCATCTGCAACGTCGTGCTCAGTCTGGCGAGCCATCTGAATCTGAGCACCGTGGCAGAAGGTGTCGAGACGGAAGAGCAGTTGGCATTTCTGGCCAAGGAGGGCTGCAGGCTGATTCAGGGATACCTGACCGGGCGCCCGATGCCGCCGTCCGAAGTCATCGCGATGCTGGAGGCTGGCTCCGAATCGGCGTCAATTGTTACCGCAGAATAAGCAGACGCACATGGATCTGAACTCCGCCGGACCGGTCAATCCTGACAAGACCATGGAACTGTTGTGGGCGCGTGTACGCCAGCGTGGCGACCTGCCCGGGTTCTCGAAGGTCGTCAGCGCGATCATCGGTGCCATGCGAGGCGACGATGATCGCGAATTCAACATGACCTGCACGGTGCTGCAGGACCCGGCATTGACCCAGAAAGTTCTGCGTCTGGCTAACAGTGCGATGTATTCGGTGTTCGGGCAATGCATCAGTACCGTTTCCAAGGCCGTGATCGTGCTGGGGACGGAAGCCATCGGCCATCTTGCGCTCGGTCTCAAGCTCATAGACGGTCTGTCGGGGGCGTCCAACGGTTCCGATGAGGCGCGCGCGGAAATGGAAAAGGCTGTGCTGGCAGGCCACATTGCGCGTCAGGTGGCAGCTTCTGCGAGCACCCGCGATGCCGAAGAGGCGGTGGTGTGCTCGATGATGCACATGCTCGGACGCATGATGACGGCCTTTTACCTGCCTGAGCACTGGCGCCGGATTCGCGAATTGACCGGCAACTCCGGCTACGATGAAAGTCGTGCGGCAAGCGAAGTGCTCGGACTGGGACTGGATGAGATTGGCCGCCGCGCGGGGCGCGACTGGGGCTTGCCTGCCAATTTGGTCGATACATTGCGGGACGTTCCTCCGAGGGCTCAGTGCGAACCCCTGGAGCACGGCGATTGGCTGGCTGCGATTTCGACCTTGTCGACGCGATGCGCCGATGCCCTGAGGGCCCCGGGCGGTCCGGCACGCGGGGAAATCGAGCGTCTGGCAGGCGATTATGCCGAGATGCTGGGGCTCGATGCGCCGCAAGTGGTCGCTGGAATTGAAGCCGCACAACGTACCGCGGTGGAAGACGATCATACGTCCTTGCGCGCGCCTCTGCCCGAGACGCAGGCGCATGGGGGCCGGTCGGGCAAGCCGGCGGATGCTCCGGCCAGACTCGAGCGCGGGGTGGTCGACATGCGCGATGCCTTGGACGGATCGACCGCCGGGCAAATTCTGACGATGGGGCTCGAAACGGTTTACCAGGGCCTGGGTTTCAGCCGCGCCGCCGTCTTTCTGCGCTATCCCGCCCAGCGCAAATATGTGGTCCTGATGAGCGTCGGCAATGACCTGCAGGAGCGTGCTGCCTCGCTCGCCTTCGGCGACGCCTACCAGCCGGACGTGTTTCACGCTGCGCTCGCGAACGACAAAATGATCTTTGTGGAGAAGCCGCGCGACCCGGCATTTCTTTCCCGACTGCCGCGCTGGTGGAGGGATGCCTTCCCGACCGCGCGCAGTTTCATGGTGATGCCGTTGACCGTCAACCGGCAGCCTGCGGGCTTCATTTATGGTGACTGGGACTTGAGCTGCCCGCCAGCTCGTATCGACCATGCTGACGTGGCCCCGCTCAACGCACTGCGCGGCCTCGTCATGAGAGCGCTTGAAACGCAGCGCATGGTCGACGCGTCAGTATTGCGGCGCGGGCAATAACGGAATTGCCTGCAAACCGGGTTCGCCTGCAAACCGGTTTTCGATCCGCTACACGCCACTCTTCGCGAAATGATTGACGAACGTCAGCAGAGCGTGCCGCTGGCCAAGACTTCTCTTGGGAATTTGTTGCAAAACTGGTAAATTTTTACCGTTTGATAACAAGTCGAGAACATCATGCGCGAATGGATCATTTTTGCCCTTATCGTGGGAGGTGGCCTGGCGTGGTGGTTCGTTTTCAACCGGCGGCGTCCCGCTCGGTTCCGGGCACGGCAGGTGGTGACCGGCGGCGGCCTGGAATTCCTGTTCCTGCTTCGCGATGCGTTGCCGGAATGCGTGGTGTGCCCGCAGATCGCCGCAACCTCGCTGCTTGAGCCGCTTGGCACTGGCGCGGCGCGCAAGCAGGCATTGTCACGTATCGTCGGACGGCGTGTCGGCTATGCCGTGTTTGATGAGGAGATGCAGTTGCTGGCGGTAATCGAGCTCGATCACCGGCCCCGCCTGACACGACGCGAAGCCGAATGCGATGGCTACTTCCTGGAGGCCGGTATTCAGACTCTGCGCTTCGATCCGCGGCGCATGCCATCGGCAGCCAAGATCCGGGCAGCGGTCTTTCCACGTGAAGGCAAGGGTGTGCATGCGGCTGCGACCTCGATGCGCTCCCGTTTCGATACGATCGAGTTCAGGTCTCAGGGCTCCTGGCGCAATTCGACCCGCGCGCATATTTGAACCTTGAACCGCGCGCCGGCGCGCTACAATCCGCCATTTTCCGTCGCGCGCCCGCGCCTTGCCGAACCTCTCATGGCCAGACTCGCCCGCCTTGTCGCACCCAAGCAGCCGCATCATGTCGTTCAGGCCGGACATGACGGCGTGCCCATCTTTCGCGACGATCAGGATTTCCGCTCCTTTCTCGCCTGGCTGCGCGAAGGTGCGCGTCAGTTTCGGGTTGCCATACACGCTTACGCCCTGATGCCGGATCGCCTGCATCTTGTCGCTACCCCGCAGGACGAAACCGGTCTTGCGCGCATGATGCAATGGGTGGGGCGGCAGTATGTCCCCTATTTCAATGCCCGTTACGGTCGCCGTGGCACCTTGTGGCAGGGGCGCTATCGGGCCGTCGTGCTGGAGCCGGGGCGCTACCTGCTGCCCTGCTCGCGCTATGTCGAATTCAATCCGGTCCGTGCGGGGTTGGTTGTCGTTCCTGCGGATTACCCCTGGTCCAGTTGTGCTCATCACATCGGACTGCAGTCCGATCCTTTGATTACCGATCATGCGGATTACTGGGCGCTTGGCAATACGCCGTTCGACCGCGAGGCGGCGTATCGTCGTTGGCTTGAAGAAGGGGGAGGCTCGGCCGAGGCGAGCATGTTCACGGAGGCCACGCAGAAGGGCTGGCCACTCGGTTCGGAGCAGTACAAGGCGAATCTGGCCATGCAGTTGGGGCGGCGCGTCGCTCCGGCTGCACGGGGGCGGCCACGCAAGGGCGTGTCGTCCGCCAAAGATGCATAACGGATTCTGTACGCACCATTTTTCTTTGTCCCCATTTAATTTGCACATTTTTTGTGAGGGTTTTTAAATTTGCTCTGACCCTGTTTTATTCTGTTTGATCTATCTGCTGCGTCGCACTATTCTTTGCCATCCCCCTCAATGTTGCGGAGAAGGCTAATGCGCGCGCAAGGTTTGTACGACCCGTCCAACGAACACGACGCCTGTGGCGTCGGTTTCATTGCTCATCTCAAGGGCAACAAGACCCACTCGATCATCGAGCAGGGGTTGCAGATCCTGAAAAATCTCGATCACCGCGGCGCCGTCGGTGCGGACAAGCTCATGGGTGACGGGGCAGGCATCCTGATCCAGATTCCGGACCAGTATTACCGTGAAGAAATGGCGAAGCAGGGTGTTAACCTGCCGCCACCGGGCGAATACGGTGTTGGCATGGTCTTCCTGCCCAAAGAAAACGCTTCGCGTATTGCCTGCGAGCAGGAAATCGAGCGTGCCGTGCTGGCCGAAGGCCAGGTGGTGCTCGGCTGGCGCGATGTTCCGGTCGATCTTGACATGCCGATGTCGCCGACGGTGCGCGCCAAGGAGCCTGTGATCCGGCAGATCTTTATCGGCCGCGGTCCGGACATCATGGTGACCGACGCCCTGGAGCGCAAGCTGTACGTGATCCGCAAGTCGTCCGGTCATGCGATCCAGGCATTGAACCTGCTGCACGGCAAGGAATTCTTTGTTCCCTCCATGTCGGCCCGCACCGTGGTCTACAAGGGCCTGCTGCTGGCGGATCAGGTCGGCGTCTACTACAAGGATCTGCAGGACGCGCGCTGCGTGTCGGCTCTGGCGCTGGTGCACCAGCGTTTCTCGACCAACACCTTCCCGGAATGGCCGCTGGCTCACCCCTATCGCCTGATCGCCCACAACGGCGAGATCAATACGGTCAAGGGCAACTTCAACTGGATGCGCGCACGCGAAGGCGTGATGAAGTCGGCCGTGTTCGGTGAAGACCTTCAGAAGCTGTTCCCGCTGATCTACGAAGGCCAGTCCGATACCGCCTGCTTCGACAATGTGCTCGAGCTGCTGATCATGGCCGGCTATCCGCTGCCACAGGCGATGATGATGATGATTCCGGAGGCGTGGGAGAACCACACGCTGATGGACGAAAACCGCCGCGCCTTCTACGAATACCATGCCGCGATGATGGAGCCGTGGGACGGTCCGGCCGCCATGGCCTTCACCGACGGGCGTCACATCGGCGGTACGCTGGACCGCAACGGCCTGCGTCCGGCGCGCTATATCCAGACCGACGACGATCTGGTCGTGATGGCATCGGAAGCCGGTGTGCTGCCGATTCCCGAGTCCAAGATCATCAAGAAGTGGCGCCTGCAGCCGGGCAAGATGTTCCTGATCGACCTCGACGCCGGCCGCATCATCGATGACAAGGAACTCAAGGACACCTACGCCAACGCCAAGCCCTACAAGCAATGGATCGAATCGGTGCGCATCAAGCTCGGCGAACTCGATGCCGAGCCGGCCGAACCGAAGTCCGAGGTGCCGCTGCTCGATCGGCAGCAAGTCTTCGGCTACACCCAGGAGGACCTCAAGTTCCTGATGGCGCCGATGGCGGCCAACTGCGAGGAAGCCGTGGGATCGATGGGCAACGACTCGCCGCTTGCGGTCATGTCAAACAAGAACAAGACGCTGTATCACTACTTCAAGCAGTTGTTCGCCCAGGTCACCAACCCGCCGATCGACCCGATCCGCGAGAGCCTGGTCATGTCGCTGGTGACGATGATCGGGCCGCGCCCGAACCTGCTCGGCCGGCAGGCCGGCACCCACAAAAGGCTCGAGGCCTCGCAGCCGATCCTCACCAACGAGGATGTCGAGAAGATCCGGTCGATCGAGGAGACGCTGGACGGCGCCTTCCGCACGACCACGCTGGACGCCACCTGGC
>JAEZHR010000339.1 GCA_023416415.1 Pseudomonadota bacterium | reverse complement strand
ATGTTGAAGTACTTCGAGAAGCTGTTGATGACAATCACGTCCTCACCCAGCGCAAGCGCCGACTGCGGTGCGGCATCGTAGCTCAGCGCCTGGTAAATCTCGTCGACGATCGTGAAGCCGCCTTTCTCGCGCACTGCAGCGACGATGCGCTTCAGTTCGTCCGGCGCGATCGAGGTCCCGGTGGGGTTTGATGGAGATGCCAGCAGCACTCCGCGCGTGCTGCACGACCAGTGCTCGCGCACCATCGCTTCGGAAAGCTGAAAACGCTCGGCCGGTCCGCTAGGGATCATTCGGGCGCGGCCGTCGAAGGCCGCCACGAAATGGCGATTGCAGGGGTAGGAAGGATCGGGCATCAGCACTTCCGCGCCCTGCTCCACCAGCGCCGCGCAGGCCAGCAGCAATGCGGCGGAGGCACCAGCGGTGACGACGATGCGCTCTGGGGCAATATCGAGAACATTGATCCTGCGGTAGTTGTCGCTGATTGCTTCGCGCAGCGCGGGAATGCCGACCGCGCCAGTGTATTGAAGCCGCCCATCCGCCATTGCCCGGGCGGCGGCCTCCAAAACCGGCGGTGGTGCGGTAAAGTCGGGCTCGCCAATGCCCATGTGGATGATCGAGCGGCCGCGACGTTCAAGTTCTGCCGCTGCCTTGGCCAACTCCATCACATGGAATGGAGCGATATTCCCGAGACGGGATGCAAGACTCAGGTCCATCGGTCTGCCACTCAGCGTTTCTTCGCGTCTTCAACCTCGGCTTCGCGCGCCGTGGCCGCGAATTTATCCAGTACGCCATTGACGTACTTGTGGCCGTCGATGCCGCCGAATGATTTGGTCAATTCGACCGCCTCGTTGATGATCACCTTGTAAGGAATCTCGATGTGATTGGACAGCTCATAGGCACCGATCAGGAGCGCGGCATGCTCGACCGGCGAGAGCTGATCGATGGGGCGGTCGATCAGCGGAGCAAGCCCTTCACGCAGTTGCACTGCCTGCCGGATCGTGCCGTGCAGGAGTGCATCGAAGTGCTCGACGTCAGCCTTGTCGAAGCCATGCGCCTGACGCACATGGGCGTCGATGACGCCTGCATCTTCCTGGCTCAGCAGCCATTGGTACAACCCTTGCAAAGCAAATTCGCGCGCGCGGTGGCGCGGCGTACGGTTCTTGTTCGGGTTGGCATGAATGCTCTTCTGCGACATCGTCTTACTCTTCCTCGCCGGCATTGGCTAGTTCGTCCAGCGCGAGCGTCAGATTGGCCATCTCCACAGCCACGCGTGCCGCGTCGGCGCCCTTCTCCGCCATGCGCACCTCGGCCTGTTCGTCGTTCTCGGTGGTCAGAACCGCATTGGCAATAGGGATGCCGAAGTCCAGCGCGACCCGGGTAATGCCGGCGCCGGATTCGTTCGAGACCAGTTCGAAGTGATAGGTTTCGCCGCGAATCACCGCACCCAGTGCGATCAGCGCATCGAACTGCTGGGTCTCTGCCATCTTTTGCAGCGCGAGCGGGATTTCAAGCGCGCCGGGAACGGTGACGTGCAACACGTCTTCGTCGGCAACGCCTAACCGCTTCAGTTCGGCCAGACAGGCTGACACCAGTCCATGGCAGACATCTTCGTTGAACCGCGCCTGCACGATGCCGATGCGCACACCTTCGCCTTCCAGATTGGGCGCGTAGCTTCCTACCGTCATGTTGATATCCTCCGGCGAATACGCCGATACTGCCCGGGCCGGGCCATGACGCGATCCGGGCGTGTTGGTGACTAGGCGGCCGATTCGGGATCGGCCGAATTCTTCAATTTTCGGGGCTGTCCTGATAGCCGACCACTTCCAGATTGAAACCCGTCATGGACGGCATCTTGCGCGGGCTGGCGAGCAGTTTCATCTTGCCCACGCCAAGATCCTTCAGGATCTGAGCGCCAATACCATAGGTACGCAAATCCATCCGCGCCGCACGCGGCGTAGGATTTCGCTCCGGGCTGCTCAGGGCATCGAACTGGGCAAACATCTGTTCCGCAGATTCTTCGCAGTTGAGAAGAACCATTGCGCCACGCTCTGCGCGAGCGACGGCCTGCAGCGCCGAGCCGATCGTCCAGGAGTGCGTCGTCGCGCGGGTTTCGAGCACGTCCAGAATCGATACGGGCTGATGCACGCGCACCAGCGTTTCCTGATCAGCCACCGGCATGCCGTGCACCAAGGCAAGGTGGGCGCCTCCACTGGGTTTGTCGCGATAAGCGATCGCGCGGAAGATACCGTACGGCGTTTCCATCGTGCGCTCGCCAAGGCGTTCGACGATGCTCTCGTGGCGGCTGCGGTAATGAATCAGGTCGGCAATCGTGCCGATCTTCATCCCGTGCTCGCTGGCGAATTCGATCAGGTCGGGCAGGCGCGCCATGGTGCCGTCGTCCTTCAGGATTTCGCAGATCACGGCGGCAGGCGTCAAACCGGCAAGCGCGGCAAAATCACAGCCGGCTTCGGTGTGGCCGGCACGCATGAGAACGCCGCCCGGCTGGGCCTTCAGCGGAAAAATGTGACCGGGCTGAACCAGATCGCTCGGCCTGGTGTTTTTGTCGACGGCAACCTTAACGGTACGCGCGCGGTCGGCGGCGGAAATGCCGGTGGTCACGCCTTCGGCCGCCTCGATCGAAACCGTGAAATTGGTGCCGAATTGCGTCCCGTTGCGCGACGTCATCATCGGCAGATCGAGCTGCCGACAGCGCTCCTCGGTCAGCGTCAGGCAGATCAGCCCGCGCCCGAAC
>JAEZHR010000301.1 GCA_023416415.1 Pseudomonadota bacterium | reverse complement strand
CCCAGGATGCGCACGATGCACCGGCCGCGCATTCCGATCAGCGCCCGCACACAGATCCGACCGGAAGCGTCGCATCGAACGACCCGTTCGAATCCATGAGCCGCGACGAGCCCGTCGTCGACCGGCCGTCATCTTCACTCTCCCGTACCGCAACGTTCGCCGGCGCAGGGCTGGTTGCTGTGGCTCTCATTGGAGCGGGAGCATGGTGGTTCATGTCCGGACAGGAATCCGTGGCCTCGCCTGAAGTCGCCGCAAGCATCGCCGAGCAGCCATTGGCCACAGCGACTGCGCCCGGGATCGCTTCCGCCTCTGCATCCGGACCAGTGTTGACTGAGCCGGCCAAGCCCACATCCGCCGACGCAGCCGATGATGCCGATGATGCCGATGACGCCGGCTCGGCAAAGGCCGGCAGCATAGAAAAGACCGACGAGGCTGAGCAAGTCGATATCGCCGAGTCGGTGCGCCGCGCGCATCGTGAACGTGAGGCGCGTGAGGCCCGCGTGCGCGCGCAACAGGAGGCACAGCGCGCGGCACAAGCCGCAGCGCAGCAGCGCGCGGCGGATGCTGCGCGCAGGACGGAAAGCGCTGTGCAACCGCCAGGTATCCCGACGCCTGCATCCGTGCCGGCGCGCCCTGCCTTGCCGTCGCCCCAGCAAGCCTGCGCCGGAAAGGGAAATCTCATCAGCCGCGCACTCTGTGAATCGCGTGAATGCCAGCGTCCCGAGCACACCAGCACGCCATACTGCGTCGAACTGCGAAGAATCGAGGCCGCCCAGCGCGATCTCCAGTACTGAGCCATCCCGGGCATCTGTTCTATAACAAGGAAATCAAATGGAATCGACTTCTTTCCCGCCTCGCGCAACGGCAAGCGCCCCAGCAATGGATGGCCTGCTCGGGGCGACAAGCGCCTTCAGGAACGTGCGCGCCCTCGCGCTGATGGGGCTGACGCTGCTTTGCGCCACGCTGGTCGCCACGGCCAGCGCCTGGCTCGGGATCGCCTCGGGCATGCCTCTCCTGGCCGCATTTGGCATGCTGCTCGCGTTCCTGGTGGGCTTCTACGGGATCAACGGGGTCGGCATCCTGCTCATGCAGGAGGCCCAGGGCCAGAGCTCCAGCAGCATCGCCGATGCGCTGCTGATCTCACTCTTCAGCGCCCACCGCCTGATCGGGGTGGCGATCGTCGAATTCCTGATCGTCCTGGCTCTGGTCATTGCAATCGGCGTCGTGCTGTTCATCTGCAAGATTCCATTCGTCGGGCCGATCCTGCTGACCTTCGTGTTTCCGGTGGCGGCCCTCGTCCTTGGCGTGACGGTGTTTTCGCTGTTCTACATCATGTTCCCGCTCGCCGGCCCGGCCATCTGGAGCGGCAGCACGGTCATGCAGGCCATTGCGCGCCTGAACATGATCATCCGCACCCGTCTGTTCAGCGTCGTGCTGCAGCAGTTAGTCCTGCTCCTGATCCTGATGCTGGCGTCCGGCATCATTATCGGCATCCTGGGCATTGGCCTGGGCATCATGAGCGGCATGACCGCATCGATCGTTGGCGGCTCCCGCCTGTACAGCATCATGCAGCTGGGAGAGTCGCTCTTCGGCACTTATGGCCTCATGCAAGTCAGCCGCATCGGGTTCGACGGACATTTCATTGCGGTCGCCATCGGCGGCGCGCTACTTTCCGGCATCGGCGCAGTGATCCCCGCACTGATCGCCACCAAAGGCATGTGCATCATCTACCTGAAGGCGACCGAGGGCATCAGCTTCGAGGCAGCCGAGGCACAGCTCGAATCGGGACTGGCCGCGGTCAAGAAGAAGACGGAAGAAGCGCGCGAGCGGGCACGCAAGGCGGCTGAACAGCAAATGCAGAAGGCACGCGAGGCCGCTGCGGCGGCAAAGGCGAGCGCAGCAACCATCAGGACCGATGCCGACGAGCGTCCGGCACTCGCAGCACCAGATGCGGCCGCGAGCGTCTCCAACTGCCCTGCCTGCAATGCTCCCACGACGTCCGATGATGCGTTCTGCGGCGAGTGCGGGCACAAGCTGAAGTAAGCACCCTCCCGCCCCTCGGCTCTGCGCGGGGCGGGTTCTTCCTCTTCCCTGACAGCGAACTGCGCTGCGCCGGCCCGGCATGCGGATTTCCATGCGCGAGCAAGCACGCGCGCCCGCGATCAGAATCGCAGCCCGGACTGCGGGAAACGCGTCTTCGCCGGCCCCGTCGTACAGCGGCCAACCCGCTGCCGATCGGCTGGCGTCAAGCTACCACCCGCCTCCGAGCGAGCGTACGAGAGCAACAGTCGCCACTGCCCGCGCGCCCCTCAGCTGGACCGCCCTGCGCTGCACGGTGTGCAGATTGCGCTGCGCATCCAGCACATCCAGATAGCCGGAACGCCCTGCCGCATACAGCTTGTTCGCCAGCTCGGCGGAACGCATGGCCGATGCAAGCGCTTCATCGATTGCCGTCGCCTGCCCGGCCAGCGTGCGCAGACCGACCAGATTGTCTTCGACTTCGGCGAAGGCGGCGAGCACGGTCTGCCGGTAGCCGGCCACGGATTCCTCCAGTACGGCCTCGCTGCGCAGCACATTGTTGCGATGGCGGCCGCCGTCAATGACGGGCAGCGACATGAGCGCACCCAGCACCCAGCTGCGGCTGCTCCACTGGAACAGGTCGGCCAATTCCGTCGATTCCACCCCGCCTGCAGCGGTCAGGCGCAACGCCGGAAACATCGCCGCCCTTGCTGCGCCGATGCGGGCATTGGCGGCCATCATCGCCGTCTGGGCGGCGGAAATGTCCGGGCGACGCTCCAGCAGCGCCGACGGCAGACCGGCAGGAATGACCGGCAATGCCACCCCCTCGGCAAGTGGCTGTGCCGCGGCGTCGAAGGCAGGCGCCGGCCGCCCGAGCAGCACGGCCAGCCCATGCTCCAGACGGGCGCGTTCGCGCTCCAGTGCCTGCGCTTCTGCGCGCACGGTCGCAAGCTCGGTGCGCGCGCGCGTCACATCGAGTTCGCCAACGTCGCCAATATCGAAGCGCCGCCGGATGATGCGCAGGCTTTCTTCGCGCGTGCCCAGAGTGTTGCGCAGCAGCGCAAGTTCGGCGTCGGATGAGCGCAGCAGGAACCAGGTCTGCGCCACGTCGGCCTGCAGCGCCAGCAGCACAGAGCGATGCAAGGCCTCGCTCGTCGCCGCATCGGCCTGCGCGGCACTGACTGCATTGGCGATGCGACCGAACAGATCGACCTCATAACCGGCCGCAAGCCGGGCCTGCCAGCCCGTCTGCGCAGGCAGGGGTGCGCCTTGCGGCAGTCCGGGCAAGTCCGTGGAAACGCGTTCCCGCTGCACGCCGACGCCTGCATCGAGCGTCGGATAGCGCCAGGATTCGGCAATGCCCGCAACGGCGCGCGCTTGCCTGACGCGTGCAGCCGCTGCCGCGAGGCTTGCGTTGGCATGCGTCGCATCCGTAATCAGCCGATCCAGCTGCGGGTCATTGAAAGCCTTCCACCATTCGCCGCGCGGCTGCGCTTCGGCCGGCTCCGCCGGCTTCCAGCGTCCGGCCTGAGCCTGGGGCATGGCCGCATCTTCCTTGTATGCCGCGGGAATCTCGATCTGCGGCGCTTCGAAAGGCGGAGCCGCGCACGCCGTCAGGACCAGGATGCCTAGCACGGGCGCCAGAAAAGGTTTCGTTTTCATGCGTGAATCTTTCTTGTTATCGGGTCGAACCATCACGCCGCCCCTTCCGTCAGCGCATCTGCCGCACGCGGCTTCTCGAAGCGCTTGGCCAAAGTGCGCAGCAGCACGTAAAACACCGGGGTCAGGAACAGGCCGAAGAAGGTCACGCCGAGCATGCCCGCGAACACGGCGACGCCCATGGCGTGCCGCATTTCCGAACCGGCTCCGGAGGACAGCACGAGCGGCACGACGCCCATGATGAAAGCAATGGATGTCATCAGGATCGGCCGCAGCCGCAGGCGGCAGGCTTCCAGCGCGGCCTCAACGACCGAGCGTCCCTGCAGTTCCAGATCGCGCGCAAATTCGACGATCAGGATGGCGTTCTTCGATGCCAGCCCGACCAGCACGAACAGCGCGATCTGCGTGAAGATGTTGTTATCGCCGCCCGTGAGCTTTACGCCGATCAACGCGCACAGGATGGACGTCGGCACGATCAGGATCACCGCCAGCGGCAGCGTCCAGCTCTCGTACTGCGCAGCCAGCACCAGGAAGACCAGCAGCACGCACAGAGGGAACACGATCACCATGGTATTACCGGCCAGGATTTCCTGATAGGTCAG
The DNA here is from genome assembly GCA_023416415.1 of Pseudomonadota bacterium. Lineage (GTDB taxonomy): Bacteria > Pseudomonadota > Gammaproteobacteria > Burkholderiales > Burkholderiaceae_D > Noviherbaspirillum. The sequence goes on along the minus strand of JAEZHR010000301.1, from coordinate 1,405 downwards.
ATCGGTCCATTCGTAGGTAATCCCCTTGGGCAGCGTTTCGGCAGCAAGTCGTTCCATGATGGCCTGCGCCTGGCCACTGGAGACGCCCGGCGCGGGACCGCCGTTGATGTCAGCCGATACATAGGCGTTGTAACGCTGCACGCGGTCCGGACCGTAGCTGTCCGTCACGCGCATCAGCGAAGACAGCGGGATCATCTCTCCGTTGTTGTTGCGCACCTTCAGCTGCGCGATGTCCTCGGCGTGCGAGCGATACGGCGCATCGGCCTGCACGCGCACCTGGTAGGTACGTCCGAACTGGTTGAAGTCGTTCACGTACAGCGAACCGAGATTGATCTGAAGTGTCTGGTAGATCGTCGACAGCGGTACACCGAGCTGCTTGGCCCGGGTGCGGTCGATGTCGGCGAACAGCTGCGGCACATTGATCTGGTAACCGGAGAACACGCCGGCCAGCTCGGGCGTCTGCCAGGCTTTCATCTGCAAGGCCTGCGTGGCCTTGTACAGTTCGTCGGGTCCGAGATTGGCGCGATCCTCGATCATCATCTTGAAGCCGCCGATGGCGCCCAGCCCTTCCACGGGCGGCGGCGGAAACACCATGATGAAGGCATCCTCGATCGCGCCCAGCTTCATGTTGATCTGCTGCGCAATCGCGTCGCCGGAGAGCTCCGGCGACTTGCGTTGGCTGAATGGCGTGAGACCGAAGAACACAATGCCCGAGTTCGACGCATTGGTGAAGCCGTTGATGGACAGGCCCGGGAATGCCACGGAATCCTGCACGCCCGGCACCGAGAGAGCGATCTCAGACATGCGGCGAATCACCTCGTCCGTACGCTCCAGCGAGGCGGCATCCGGAAGCTGGGCGAAGCCGACCAGATACTGCTTGTCCTGGGAGGGAACGAAACCGTCAGGCACGGCCTTGAACATCAATCCCGCTCCAATGGCCAGCAGCGCATAGACACCGAGTGCGCCGGCCTTGTGGCGCAGCACGCCGTTGACGCCGCTTTCGTAACGGTGCGAGGCCCGCGTGAAGAAGCGATTGAACCAGTTGAAGAATGGTCCCAGCACGCGATCAATGCTGCGCGTAAGTGCATCCTTGGGCGCATCGTGCGGCCTGAGCAGGGCTGCAGACAACGCAGGCGACAGCGTGAGCGAATTGAAGGCCGAAATCACGGTCGAAATCGCGATGGTCAGCGCGAACTGGCGGTAGAACTGTCCGGTGAGTCCGGAGACAAAGGCGATCGGCACGAACACCGCGCACAGCACCAGCGCAATGGCAATGATGGGTCCGCTAACCTCCTTCATCGCCTGCACCGTGGCCGCGCGCGGGCTGAGGCCGTTGGCGATGTTGCGTTCGACGTTTTCGACCACCACGATGGCGTCGTCGACCACGATGCCGATCGACAGCACC
>JAEZHR010000276.1 GCA_023416415.1 Pseudomonadota bacterium | reverse complement strand
CACTGACGCATCGCGTTCTTGGTGTCCTCGGTGACGACGCGCGGGCCGGTGACGTACTCGCCATACTCTGCGTTGTTCGAGATCGAGTAGTTCATGTTGGCGATACCGCCTTCGTAGATCAGGTCGACGATCAGCTTCAGTTCGTGCAGGCACTCGAAATAGGCCATCTCCGGCGCATAGCCGGCTTCAACCAGCGTCTCGAAACCGGCCTTGATCAGCTCGACTGTGCCACCGCAAAGGACGGCTTGTTCGCCGAACAGGTCGGTCTCGGTTTCTTCGCGGAAGTTGGTCTCGATGATGCCGGCACGGCCGCCGCCGTTGGCCATTGCATACGACAGCGCGATGTCTCGGGCAGCGCCGGACTTGTCCTGATAGACGGCGATCAGGTGCGGCACGCCGCCGCCTTGGGAGTAAGTGCCGCGCACGGTGTGGCCCGGAGCCTTCGGTGCGACCATGATCACGTCGAGGTCGGCGCGCGGGACGACCTGACCGTAGTGGACATTGAAGCCATGAGCAAAGGCCAGCACGGCACCCTGCTTGATGTTCGGTTCGACGTTTTCCTTGTAGACCTGGGCGATGTTCTCGTCCGGCAGCAGAATCATCACGACGTCGGCCTGCTTGACCGCATCGTTGACTTCCAGGACGTTCAGCCCGGCATTCTTTGCCTTTTCCCAGGAGGCGCCCCCCTTGCGCAGCGCGACCGTGACCTTGCAGCCGGAGTCGTTCAGGTTCAATGCGTGGGCATGGCCTTGCGAGCCGTAGCCGATGATGGTGACGTTCTTACCCTTGATGAGGGACAGGTCGCAGTCTTTGTCGTAGAAAACTTTCATGTTCTTCCTAGCTAGATGGATGGTTGATTTTGTTGGTTAGACCTTGAGCACGCGTTCGCCGCGGCCGATGCCGGAGCCGCCAGTGCGTACGGTCTCCAGAATGGCGGTGCGGTCGATCGATTCGATGAAGGCGTCCAGTTTGGACTTGTTGCCCGTCAGTTCGATGGTGTACGTCTTTTCGGTGACGTCGATGATTCGTCCACGGAAGATGTCCGCGGTACGCTTCATTTCCTCGCGCTCCTTGCCGACCGCGCGCACCTTGATCAGCATGAGCTCGCGCTCGATGTGTGCGCCCTCAGTCAGGTCGACGACCTTCACCACTTCAATCAGGCGATTCAGGTGCTTGGTGATCTGTTCGATCACGTCGTCCGAACCGGAAGTGACGATGGTCATGCGCGACAGCGTCGGATCTTCCGTCGGAGCGACGGTCAAGGTTTCGATGTTGTAGCCGCGCGCGGAGAACAGGCCAACCACGCGCGAAAGCGCGCCCGCTTCGTTCTCGAGCAATACGGAGATGATGTGGCGCATGATTACAGATCCTCCGAACCGAGCAGCATTTCAGTCAAGCCCTTGCCCGCCTTGACCATCGGCCAGACGTTTTCGGTTTGATCCGTAATGAAGTTCATGAACACCAGTCTGTCCTTCATGCCGAAGGCTTCCTTCAGTGCGCCCTCCACGTCGGCCGGATTCTCGATCTTCATGCCGACATGACCGTATGACTCGGCAAGCTTGTTGAAGTCGGGCAACGAATCCATGTAGGACTCCGAGTAGCGCGAACCGTAATCGATCTGCTGCCACTGACGTACCATGCCAAGGAAGCGGTTGTTCAGGAGTATGATCTTCGGCGTCAGGTGGTACTGCTTGCAGGTGCCAAGCTCCTGGATGCACATCTGGATCGAAGCTTCGCCCGTGATGCACGCAACCGTCGCATCCGGATTGGCCATCTGCACACCCATCGCGTACGGAAGACCAACCCCCATCGTGCCCAGGCCGCCGGAATTGATCCAGCGACGCGGCTTGTCGAAGCCATAGTACTGAGCGGCCCACATCTGATGCTGCCCCACATCGGAAGTGATGAAGGCGTCGCCGCCGGTCACCTGCCATACCTTCTGGATGACTTCCTGCGGCTTGATGACTTCATTCGACGTTGCAAACTTCAAGCACTCGCGACCGCGCCATTCATTGATCTGACGCCACCACGCATCCAGCGCCTTTGCATTGGGCCGGGTCTCGGCGGCATCGAGCTGCGACAGCAATTCGACGAGCACGTCCTTGACGTTGCCGACGATGGGAATATCGACCTTCACCCGCTTGGAAATCGAGGACGGATCAATGTCGATATGAATGATCTTGCGCGGATGAGTGGAGAAGTGCTTCGGGTTGCCGATCACGCGGTCGTCGAAGCGTGCACCAATGGCGATCAGCACGTCGCAGTGCTGCATTGCCATGTTGGCTTCGTAGGTGCCGTGCATGCCGGGCATACCGACGAACTTGTCGCTCGACGCCCGGTAGCCGCCCAAGCCCATGAGAGTATTGGTGCAGGGAATGCCCAGCTTGTCGACCAGCTTGTTAAGTTCAGGCGCGGCATTGGCCAGGATTACCCCGCCGCCGGTATAAATCATCGGCCGCTCGGCGGACAGCAGTAGCTGCACGGCCTTGCGGATCTGGCCGGAATGGCCTTTGTCGACCGGCTTGTAGGAGCGCATCTCGAGTTCCTTCGGATACTCGAACGCGCACTTGTGCATCGTAACGTCCTTCGGGATATCGACCAGCACCGGACCGGGGCGGCCGGTCGTGGCGATGTAGAAGGCCTTCTTCATCGTCGCGGCCAAATCCTTGACGTCCTTGACCAGGAAGTTGTGCTTGACGCATGGACGGGTAATGCCGACCGTGTCGCACTCCTGGAATGCATCCTGTCCGATCGCAGCGGTGGGCACCTGACCGGAAATCACCACCATCGGGATCGAATCCATGTAGGCCGTGGCCAGGCCGGTGACTGCATTGGTGACACCTGGGCCGGAGGTCACGATGGCGACGCCCACCTTGTTCGAACTGCGCGAATAGGCGTCAGCGGCGTGGACGGCGGCCTGTTCATGGCGCACCAGGATATGCTGGAATTTCTCTTGATTGAAGATTGCGTCGTAGATGTAGAGCACTGCGCCGCCGGGATAGCCGAACACGTGTTCGACGCCCTCCTCGGCCAGGCAGCGCACGACAATTTCAGCGCCTGTGAGTTCTGCACTCATTATGAGTCCTTTCAAGTCCATTGGAGTTTGATCGGATGCTCTCCCCTCGCGAAATCACGTACGGCAGGCAGGCCCGGGCTTCCCTTTCTTGTGCGGTCACGCCGCTTCGTCATGCTCCCGTAGGAGACACTTCAAAACGCCGCTCAACGCGACTCGTTCAGCCGAGGTAACTGGAATGCCGCACCGTGCTTCTCACGCTTGTGGCGTGGGTTAGAGCTTCGGATGTAGCGCGTCTAATCTGGAACCGGCCTTATGTGCCGCGGGCGAAAAGACAGTCCTTCGGGGTGTGAAGTAACCCGTTACGTTAATGCGTTGCACCATTTTGGTCAAGTTGAATCCTTTTCCAATCAAGCGGCTGCGGTCGTGCCCGCTACCCTTGTTGCAAGCATGGGAGCTGCGATTTTGGTAGCATGCGCACGGTTTGCGCCGCACCGGATTGCCATTGATGCAATTTCCGCACCCCAGTGATTTCACTACCCGGACCTGCCTTGTCTGCCGATCTTCCCACTCCTTCCATCAAGCGACGCCTGGCCAGCATGCTGTACGAGTCCATGCTGCTGTTCGGCGTCGTGGCCTTTGCCGGCGCCCTGTTCTCCGTGCTGCTGGAGCAGCGCCATGCGCTATATCTGCGCCACCAGCTCCAGTATGTGCTTTTCGTCGTGCTTGGCCTGTACTTCGTCTGGTTCTGGACGCATGGCGGGCAGACGCTGGCAATGAAAACCTGGCGCATCCGCTTGACCACGTCCACTGGCAAGGCGATCGGTTACCGACGTGCGTTGCTGCGCTACCTGCTCGCCTGGTTCTGGTTTCTTCCCGGGATGGCGGTGGCGTGGGCAATCGGCGTCCAGGGTTGGGCCCTGCTGCTGATCCCCATGTCCAACGTGATCCTCTGGGCGCTGACCGCCTGGCTCGATCCGCAACGCCAGTTCCTGCATGACCGCATAGCCGGAACACAGATCATTGCGATGCCCGCCGAACCGCCGAAGGCGAAGCGACACTGACGCAAAAGCGTCCAGTAGACATATCCACGGTAGCGGGCTTACATTACGAAACCGCATCCACCCTCGACCTCACCGATGCAACACGTCACCCGTCGCGGCTTTCTGAAAGTCGGCCTGCTCGGTACCGTCGTTCTGGTCGGTGCGGGCGGCGCCTACCGCCTGCTCTCCCCTGCCCCGTCTCCTGCCCCTTTTGTACTTGACACCAAAGCGCGTACTGCGCTGGCTGCGATTGTCCCGGTCATGCTCCAGAGTGCTATCGAGCCGGCTGCAGTAGGCGATGCCGTTGGGCGCGTCGAAATGGCCATCAAGCGGCTGCCTCTGGTGACGCAGCAGGAAATCCGGGATCTGTTTGCCCTGTTGACGCTGGCACCCACGCGCAGAATCGTGGTCGGACTCGCGGATGACTGGCCGCATGCAGCACAGTCGGACATCGCGGCCTTTCTCCAGCGCTGGCGGCGCAGCCGGTTCACGCTGCTGCAAAGTGCCTACCATGCGCTGCACGATCTGATCACCGGCGCGTGGTATGCCGACGAATCCACCTGGCCGGCAATCGGCTATCCCGGACCACTGAAGGCGTTGGCATGACGCACATCGAAATTCCCGATCCGATCGCCGCAGGAATAGCGGCCGGATGGAGCGTGCTGGATGGCTCGCAACTTATCGAGAACCGCGTGTTCGAAGCCGACGTGGCGATCGTCGGCACCGGCGCAGGCGGCGGCGTGAGCGCCGAAATCCTTGCCGAAGCCGGCTTGCGCGTGATCCTGATCGAGGAGGGGCCGCTCAAGTCCTCGCGCGATTTCCGGATGCGCGAATCACAGGCCTACCCGGACCTGTACCAGCATTCAGCGGCACTCAAGACGCAGGACAAGGCAATCAACATCCTGCAAGGCCGCACGGTCGGAGGTTCAACCACAGTCAACTGGACGAGCAGCTTCCGCCCCCCTGACACCACCCTTGCCTACTGGCAAAGTCACTACGGCCTTGCGGACTACTCTTCGAGCGCATTGGTGCCGTGGTTCGAGAAGATGGAAGATCGTCTGCGCATTGCCGCATGGCCGACCGCACCGAACGAAAACAACGCGGTGCTGCAGCGGGGTGCGGCACGAATGGGCATTGCCACCGCCACCATCGCACGCAACGTGCACGGCTGCTGGAATCTTGGCTATTGCGGAATGGGCTGCCCGACCAATGCCAAGCAGTCGATGCTGGTAACCACGATTCCCGCAGCACTTGCCCGCGGCGCCACGCTCGTGACGCGTACGCGAGCCGAACGTTTGATATGGCGTGGCGATTCCGTCGAACGCCTGATCTGCACCGCCCTGGACACGGACGGCCTTGCACCGACCGGACGCATGATCGAAGTCCGCGCGCGCCATTTCGTCCTTTCCGGCGGTGCGATCAACTCCCCGGCCCTGCTGCTGCGCTCGAAGGCACCCGATCCCCATGCGCTGCTCGGCAAGCGCACCTTCCTGCATCCGACTGTCATTTCCGCCGCACTCTTCGACAGAAAAATCGAAGGTTTCGCCGGAGCGCCGCAAACGGTCTATTCGGATCATTTCCTGGAAAACGTGCCCATCGACGGCCCAATCGGCTACAAACTTGAAGTCCCGCCGCTGCACCCTGTACTGTTCGCATCGACGATGCACGGCTTCGGTGCACGTCACGACGCCACCATGCGGCGTTTTGCGCACGCCCACGCCATGATCGCCTTGCTGCGCGACGGCTTTCATCCCGCGGCAGCCGGCGGCACTGTCCGGCTGCGCGACGACGGCAGCCCGGTTCTCGAATACCCGATATCCGACTTCGTCTGGGACGGTGTGCGCCGGGCCTTACTGTCGATGGCTGAGATTCAGTTCGCCGCCAGCGCACGGACCGTTTATCCGGTACATGAAATGGCAGAAGGCTATACCAGCTGGACCGTTGCCAAAGCAGCGATCAACGCGCTGCCCTTGAAGCCGCTCCTGACACGGATGGTTTCCGCGCATGTCATGGGCGGCTGTGCGATGTCGGACGACGTCCGCCTCGGGGTGGTTTCAAGCAGTGGTCGCTATCACGGCATTCGCAATCTGTCGGTACACGACGGCTCGCTTTTCCCGACCTCGCTCGGCGCCAATCCGCAGCTGTCGATCTACGGCATCGTTGCCCGCCTGAGCAGTCGACTTGTCCATGAACTTGCCACACACCGGGCACCAACTGATATGGGAGGAACGCAATGATTGCGTGGCTCGCACGCATCCTGCTTCTGGTACAGATCGGTGTGGCAGTTGGCATCTACGTGGTCCTGACACACAAGGTCGGGCTCGAAAACCGGGCACTGGTCGCGCTGCTTTCAGCACTCTCCATTCCCGCAGTGCGCCTCATGATCATCTTCAACAGCTTCATGCTTGCAATGCGCCATCGCAGCCCCCTGCCCGTCCAGTGCCGCCTTGACTGGCCACAGCGTGTTGCCCTCTTCTTCCGTGAAGCGGGAGCGAGCCTTGTAAGCTCGTCATGGACGATGGCATTTCCCCGTGTGCGCCCGTTCGATGGTTCGCCTCACGAGGGACTTCCGGTGCTGCTGATCCACGGCTACGGCTGCAACAGTGGCTACTGGCAACCCATGTGCAAGGTACTGCGTGACGCAAACATTACCCATCGCACCGTCGATATGGAACCGGTATTCGGCAGCATCGACGACTACGTACCCTGCATCCACGAATCGGTCGAATCCTTGTGTCGCGAAACCGGAGGCGCGCAGATCGTCATTGTCGGACACAGCATGGGCGGCTTGGCTGCAAGAGCCTATTTGCGCGCGCATGGCGCAAAACGGATTGCTAAGGTCATCACCTTGGGCACGCCACATCACGGCACCGTACTGGCCGAACTTGGAGCAGGCATCAATACGAGGGAAATGCACTGGCAGGTGAACGAAGAAGAGCGTCCAGGCTCAGCTTGGCTGTCGAGCCTGGCGCGCGAGGAAGATGCCCCGCGGCGGCGTCTGTTCGTCTCGATCTACTCGCACCACGACAACATCGTCGCGCCCCAGACCTCGTCGCACCTGCCAGACGCGAACAATATCGCACTGCACGGCATCGGCCACGTCTCGCTCGCCTTTCATCCTCAGGTGCAGGCGCTGGTGGTACGCCATGTGCGCGATGC
>JAEZHR010000144.1 GCA_023416415.1 Pseudomonadota bacterium | reverse complement strand
GTGCAGGCATACACGCACGAGCAAATCGAGGCCGATCGCTTTGCCGACACCGTCGAGGGCGCGTTCCGGACCGCCCTGCAACGTATCCGCGCCCGCTCGCTGCTGACCGTGGCGGCCATCCTGCTGGTCTTCGGCGGCATCGTGTTCGTGTTGTGGCTGGGGGCCCACGCGGTGCTGAGCGGCACGATGACCGGCGGCGAACTCGGCCAGTTCATCCTGTACGCCGCCATCGTTGCGGGCGCGATCGGAGCGCTGTCGGAAGTCACAGGCGACGCCCAGCGAGCCGCCGGTGCAACCGAGCGCCTGCTCGAACTGCTGGCCGTGCGCTCGGTGATCCAGCCGCCTGCCCATCCGCGTCCATTGCCGCCGCACACGGGAAACGGCGCTTCACTGCGGCTGGAAGGCATACGCTTTCACTACCCTTCCCGGCCCGAGCAGTCCGCTCTGGTCGACCTGACGCTCGATATCCATCCCGGTGAAACCGTCGCCATCGTGGGCCCGTCCGGCGCCGGCAAGACCACCCTGTTCCAGCTCCTGCTGCGCTTCTACGATCCGCAACAAGGTCGCATCCTTCTCGACGGCATCGACATCCGTGAACTCAGGCTGCATGTCTTGCGCGGCGCGATCGGCATCGTGCCCCAGGACACGGTCATCTTCTCCGCCAATGCCATGGAGAACATTCGCTACGGCCGCGCCGACGCCAGCGACGAGGAGGTAATTGCAGCCGCAAAGCTGGCCGCCGCGCACGAGTTCATCGAGCGGCTGCCCGAAGGCTATCAATCCTATCTCGGAGAACGTGGCGTGCGCCTGTCCGGCGGACAGCGCCAGCGCATCGCGATTGCACGTGCCTTGCTGAAGAACCCGCCACTGCTGCTGCTTGACGAGGCCACCAGCGCGCTGGATGCGGAATCCGAGCGTCTGGTGCAGTCGGCCCTCCAGGCCGCGATGGCGGGCCGCACGACCGTGGTCATTGCACACCGCCTGGCCACCGTGCAAAGCGCCGACCGCATCGTGGTGATGGATCAAGGACGCATCGTCGAAGCGGGAACCCACGCCGATCTTGTCGCACTGGGCGGTCTCTACGCCAGCCTCGCCGCATTGCAATTCTCACAAGCATCGGACGCGCAGGGCGAAGCGTTAAAATAGCCCGCCTCGATCAAGGATTCCCATGCGCCAATACCTCGACTTCATGCACCATGTCTACGAACATGGCACCGAAAAGACCGACCGCACCGGTACCGGCACGCGCTCGGTGTTCGGCTACCAGATGCGTTTCAACCTGCAAGACGGCTTTCCGCTGGTGACGACCAAGAAGCTGCACCTGAAGTCCATCATCCACGAACTGATCTGGTTCCTGCAGGGTTCGACCAACACCGCCTATCTGAAGGAAAACGGCGTGTCGATCTGGGACGAATGGGCCGACGAGAACGGCAATCTCGGCCCGATCTACGGTTACCAGTGGCGCAACTGGCCAACCCCGGACGGCAAGCACATCGACCAGATCGCCGAAGTGCTGGACCAGATCCGGAACAACCCGGACTCGCGGCGCATGATCGTCTCCGCCTGGAACGTGGCCGACATCCCGCAGATGAAACTGCCCCCCTGCCACGCCTTCTTCCAGTTCTACGTGGCCGACGGCAAGCTCTCCTGCCAGCTCTACCAACGCAGCGCCGACATCTTCCTCGGCGTTCCCTTCAACATCGCGTCCTATGCCCTGCTCACGCACATGATGGCCGAACAGGCCGGCCTGAAGGTCGGCGAGTTCATCTGGACCGGCGGCGACTGCCATCTGTATTCGAACCACATGGAGCAAGTGCAGGAACAGCTGTCGCGCATTCCGCATCCGCTTCCGAAACTGGTCATCAAGCGCAAGCCGGAATCCATCTTCGATTACCGCTACGAAGATTTCGAGATCGAGGGCTATCAGTTTCATCCCCACATCAAGGCGCCGGTGGCGGTTTGAGTTGCACGGAGCGCAAAAAGAAAACATGCAGCCCCACGTTCCCCACCTCACCATCGTCGTCGCCATGGACGCCAGGCGCGGCATCGGCGTCGACAATCAGCTTCCCTGGCGTCTTCCCGAGGATCTGGCCCATTTCAAGCGAGTCACGATAGACCATCCCATCATCATGGGCCGCAAGACCTTCGATTCGATCGGCCGACCGCTGCCGAACCGGCGCAACATCGTCATCACGCGCAATCGCGACTGGAAGCACGAAGGCGTCGATGTCGCCCATTCGCTGCAGGATGCGATGGCACTCGTGCAGGACGTTCCTGCGTGCATCATCGGCGGTGCGCAGATCTTTGAAGAAGCGCTGCCCATGACCGGACGCCTGATCATCACCCATATCGACAAGACCTTCGCCTGCGACACCTTTTTCCCGGAAATCGATCCCGCCCTGTGGAAGGAAGCCGCCCGCGAGACCCACCATAGCGCAGCCAACGCCTGTGACTATGCCTTCGTGATCTACGAACGTCGCTGAACTCGCGCCACATCCTCTCTTCCAATACGCACCCGCCGAAGCGGGCCATTGGTGAAAAAGGAGAAGATGATGATGCGCAGAACGAAAAGTCACACCGCAAACAGCTCCGGCATGGGTGCCCTGCTTGGTGGCGCGGTCATTGGCGCTCTGGCCATGTATTTTTCGGATCCGGAACGCGGCAAGCGCCGGCGGGCGCTGACCCGGGACAAGATGCAGCGGGCAATGGTTCGCGGAAGCAGTGCCATGGACGCCGCCCGGCGCGACCTGAACAACCGCGTGCTGGGCGTGCGTGCACGCACCATGCAGAAGATGGGGCGCTCGCGCAGTTCGGACGCCGACGATGCGGTGCTGGCCGCCCGCGTGCGCAGCCGCATCGGTCGTGCGATTGCCCATCCGCATCCGGTCAGCGTCATGGTCGAGCATGGCCGGGCGACGCTCAGCGGACCGATCCTGCGCGCCGAGCACGAAGCCCTGGTTCGCGCCGCAACCCATGTTCCCGGCGTACATGAAGTGATCGACAGCCTGACGGTGCATGAAACAGCCGAGGGCATTCCCGCGCTGCAGGGCAACCCCACGGCGCGCCGCTCCGCGTCGATCGGCACCTGGCCGCCCGGACTGCGCGCACTGGCCACCGCCGGTGGCGGCATGCTCGCCATGTACGGCATGCGCAAGCACGGCATTGCGCGGGCCCTTCTCGGCAGCGCCGGAATCGGACTCCTCGCACGCAGTCTCGGCAATCGGCCACTCATGGCTCGCGGCGCCGGAGGCGCGATGCACATGACCAAGACCATCCACATCATGGCCGGACCGGAGCAGGTGTACGACATGTGGAGCGACTACAAGAACTTTCCGCACTTCATGTCGCAGGTCGAGGAAGTGCGCGACCTGGGCGAAGGGCGCTCGCGCTGGAAAGTGCATGGCCCGGCCGGCAGCCGAGTGGAATGGGACGCCGTCATCACCGCGCGCGAGCGGCCGCACAAGCTGGCCTGGCGCACAGAGGAAGATTCGCCGGTCCAGCACAGCGGCGAGGTGCATTTCGAGGAAGAACTTTCCGGCACCCGCGTCAGCGTTCACCTCAGCTACCATCCGCCTGCCGGCATGCTGGGTCATGCGGCAGCCACTTTGTTCGGCGGCAACCCGAAGCGCCAGATGGATGAGGATCTGATGCGCATGAAGGCCTACATCGAAAGCGGCATCCCGCCCCACGACGCTGCCAGGCCGATGCCTCCGCTGGGCCTGCAATCCGACGCCCAGCCGGCCTCGGGCCCGAACGCGCAGCCATCCATGTAGGCCGCGTGCGGGCGGCGGGTGCCGCCGCCCCGCCAACGCGCTGCAAACCCGGAGAGCGGTCTGTGGGCGAGTCCTTCGCATCGCACACCCGTCTTCTTTTTTCCGGGCAAACCCCCCTCATTTCTGCGAAAATTAGCGTTTCCTTTTCGGCGCGCAAGCACTCCCGCCCAGGCGTCTCCCATTCCTTCTGGAGACCAG
>JAEZHR010000058.1 GCA_023416415.1 Pseudomonadota bacterium | reverse complement strand
TGTTTAAGAGAGAGTCTGCATACTCTGGCATTCGGCGGCCGGGACGTGAGCCTGTCCTTCATGCAGGGCAGCGTCATCGAGCTGGACCTGTTCACGCTCATGCAACGCCAGCTGAGCCTGCATTCGTCCACCTTGCGGCCGCAATCCGTGTCCGAGAAAAGCCGCATGGCGGAAGCGCTCGTGCGTCATGTGCTGCCCCTGGTCGCTGACGGTCAGGTGATCCCCCGCATCCACGACACCTTGCCGCTGGCACAGGCATCGGCATCCCATGTCCAGCTCGAAAGCGGCGCGGTGTTCGGCAAGCTGGTGCTGATTCCATGATTGATTTCTTGATTGCCCGCTTCATTGCGCATTGACCCGATGAAACTTCTATTTGCCCCGACCTCGCCCTTCGTGCGCAAGGTGATGATCTGTGCCCACCTCAGCGGCCTGGCCGAGCGCATCGAAAAGCTCGACAGCGCCGCCCATCCCGTGCAGCGCGATGAACGCATCGGCATGCACAACCCCCTGGCCAAGGTGCCGACCCTGGTTCTCGACGATGGCATGGCGCTCTACGACAGCCGTGTGATCTGTGAATTCATCGCCGACACGGGCGGCAACACGCACCTGTTTCCCGCGCCCGGCCCGGCGCGCTGGAAGGCCTTGCAGCAGCAGTCGATGGCTGACGGGCTGCTCGATGCCGCGCTGCTGGCCCGCTACGAAGACACCGCGCGTCCTGCCGAAGTGCAATGGCCGGTCTGGCGGCAAGCCAACCTGACCAAGATCCACGCCTGCCTCGCCAGCATCGAAGCGATGGCGCCCACGCTCGGCCTGCTGCGCCCCACCATTGGCGAAGTCACGATCGCGTGCGCGCTGGGCTATCTGGACTTCCGCTTCCCGGAGCTGCAATGGCGTGATGCCTGCCCGCAGGCCGCCAACTGGTACGCCCGCATCGACGCCCTGCCGTTCATGCAGCAGACCCGCCCCTACGACCTCCCGCAACCCTGACCCGAACTGACATGACGACGCCCCTCACCACCACTGTCTGGTTTCTGAACGGCCCCAATGCCAACCTGTATGGCCTGGATGCGAATCAGGTCTACGGCACCGAGAGCTTTCCGGCGCTGCAGGCCCGCTGCGAAGCGAAGGCCGCCTCCATGGGCGTGCAGCTGCGCTTCCTGCAATCGAACTGGGAAGGACAACTGATCGACTGGATTCAGGAAGCGCGCGGCGTGGCCGACGCCATCGTGATCAACGCGGCCGGGCTGACCTACACCTCCATCCCCATCCTCGATGCGCTGCTCTCCTTCCCCGGCAAGATCATCGAAACCCACATGAGCAACATCTGGAAGCGCGAACCCTTCCGCCATCACTCCTACGTCTCCAAGGCGGCGCACGGCGTGGTCGCGGGTCTGGGCGCCGAAGGCTACGAGCTGGCCATCGAAGCGGCCGTGCGCCTCGTCGCCAGGGATCGCGCAGCCGCCTGAGTTTCGTTCCGCACTGAACCGGCCCTCGCTGCGGGAGGGCCTGACATTGAAAATTCCTGTATCCGAGCCATGGCCATTTCCGACACCCCCATCCCCGGCGCGCTGGTCTTCTACAGCAACTTCGACGACTTTCAGACCTGGAAGCAGGCATTGCACACGCACCTGCCGCAGCTGCAGGTACTGCACGCCAGCGAAGTGCAGGACCCGCTCGCCGTGCATTACGCGCTCGTCTGGAAACCGCCAGTCGGCTTCTTCGCGCCGATGCGTAATCTGCGCCTGATCATCAATCTGGGCGCAGGCGTGGACTCGCTGGTCAACCGCGACGATCTTCCCGAGCAGGTACACATCACCCGCATCGAAGACCCGAACATGGCGCGCATGATGGCCAGCTACGTGCTGTTCGCCGTGCTGCGCCACGCGCGCGACATTCCGCATTTCGAGCAAGCGCAGCGCAGGGGCGAATGGGCCTATCTGCATCCGCGCACGCCGGAATCCACGACCGTCGCCGTGCTGGGTCTGGGACAGCTGGGCAAGGCCGCCGCGCGCGAGATTCAACGCCAGGGCTTCCGCACCCTCGGCTGGTCGCGCAGCCTCGCGCAGATCGAAGGCGTGGAATGCCATGCCGGCGCAGAGGCGCTGGATGGCATTCTGGAGCAGGCGGACATCGTGGTGCTGATGCTGCCCGACACGCCGCAGACGCGCGGTGTGATGAGCGAAGAAAAGTTGCGGAAGATGAAGCGCGGCGCGAGCCTGATCAATGTCGCGCGCGGCTCGTTGGTCGATCAGGCGGCGATGACGAACCTGCTCGAAGAAGGATATATCGGCGCTGCGACGCTGGATGTGTTCGCCGTTGAGCCCCTGCCTGCGGAGGACAAGCTCTGGAAGTTGCCGAATGTGCTGATCACGCCGCATCTGGCATCGGTGGCGATTCCGGAATCGTCGGCGAAGCAGATGGCGGTGGATATATGCCGGGTGGCCGATGGCTGTGCGCCCGAGAAGGTGGTGGATCGGGTGAAGGGGTATTGATGCGGTTATGTCCGGCGCGCATTCCCGCAGCGCAACGGCCATTGAAGTCGCCTGACAACTTGCGGGCCTGAAAGCGCGGTCTATCCCGGTTGGCGCATGTTTTGAACCCGGCACCCCTCCGTGGGTCTAGATGCAAACATCCATCTGGAGAGCGCCATGATGAAAAACAGCAATACCGTGCGACTGCCCGAGGTTGAAGCAAAAACATCCGGGGCGCTGTTATCCATACAGCCGGACCAGGGCACCGGGCTGTTCGAGAATGCTTCACAGCGATT
>JAEZHR010000049.1 GCA_023416415.1 Pseudomonadota bacterium | reverse complement strand
AAGGTGGTGGCCAAGGGCGTCGACGAAGTCGCGGGGAAGATCCGCGAACTGGCGCAGGAAAGCAAGGTGCCGCTGCTGGAAGCGCCGCCGCTGGCGCGTGCGCTGTACCGCCACACCGAAATCGGCGACGAGATTCCGGGCGCGCTGTACACGGCCGTGGCCGAAGTGCTGGCCTATGTGTTCCAGCTGCGCATGTACGCCCAGCGCGGTGGCGTCGCACCGCGTGCGCCGGAGGACCTCGATGTGCCTCCCCAGCTCGATCCGCTCAATCCTGCCGCCAACGCGGCTCGCGGCGGACATAGTGGCAGGACGATGCAATGAACAGCCTGCGCCTGCCCGCCTGGGTGAGCGGCGAAGCCAGCCGCGCGATGGCCGCGCCCATCCTCATCGTCATGATGCTGGCGATGATGGTGCTGCCGCTGCCGGCGTTCCTGCTCGACATTCTGTTCTCCTTCAACATCGCGCTGTCCGTGATCGTGCTGCTGACCGCGCTGTACACGGTCAAGCCGCTCGATTTCATGGTGTTCCCGACGGTGCTGCTGGTGACCACCATGCTGCGCCTGTCGCTCAACGTTGCGTCCACGCGCGTGGTGCTCACCGACGGCCACACCGGCCCGGACGCAGCAGGCAAGGTGATCGAAGCCTTCGGCCACTTCCTCATCGGCGGCAACTACACGGTCGGGATCGTCGTCTTCGTCATCCTTACCATCATCAACTTCGTGGTCGTCACCAAGGGCGCCGGGCGCATCGCCGAAGTCGGTGCGCGCTTCGCCCTGGATGCGATGCCCGGCAAGCAGATGGCGATCGACGCCGACCTCAACGCCGGCATGATCGGAGAGCAGGAAGCGCGCGCACGACGCAAGGAAGTGGCGCAGGAAGCCGAGTTCTACGGCGCGATGGACGGTGCCTCGAAGTACGTGCGCGGCGACGCCATCGCCGGCATCCTGGTCACGATCATCAACATCTTTGGCGGGCTGATCGTCGGCATGATGCAGCATGACCTGACGTTCGATGCCGCCATGCGCAACTACACGATGCTGGCCATCGGCGACGGTCTGGTCGCGCAGATTCCTGCGCTGATCATCTCCACTGCCGCCGGCGTGGTGGTCTCGCGCGTGGCCAGTGAACAGGACATCGGCGGTCAGCTGGTCGGCCAGCTGTTCGCGCGCCCGGAGGTGCTTTACATCACGGCTGGCATCATCGGCGGCATGGGGCTGATCCCCGGCATGCCGAACGTGCCTTTCCTGCTGCTGGGCGGTGCGCTGGCAGGCGGTGCCTGGCTGCTGAAAAAGCGGGCGCAGCAGCCGCAGAAAGATGTGCAGCCGGCGCCTGATCCTGCCGTTGCTCTGGCAGCACCCGAGAATGAGGAAGCCACCTGGGCCGATATCGTTCCGGTCGATACGCTGGGGCTGGAAGTCGGCTACCGTCTGATCCCGCTGGTGGACAAGGGGCAGAACGGCGAGCTGCTGCGCCGTATCAAGGGCATACGCAAGAAGTTCGCGCAGGAGGTTGGCTTCCTGTCGCCGCCGGTGCATATCCGCGACAACCTGGAGCTGCGCCCGACGGCCTACCGCATCACGCTCAAGGGTGTGGAAGTGGGGCAGGGTGAAGCCTTCGTCGGTCAGTTCCTCGCCATCAATCCGGGCATGGTCAGTGGCACGCTGGCGGGCAACCAGACCACCGTTCCGGCCTTCGGCCTGCCGGCCACCTGGATCGATTCCAGTCTGCGCGAGCAGGCGCAGGCGATGGGCTACACCGTGGTCGACGCCGGTACCGTGATTGCCACCCACCTGAACCACCTGATCACCACGCATGCAGCAGAGTTGCTGGGGCGCCAGGAAGTGCAGGCGCTGCTCGACCACCTCGGCAAGGAAGTGCCCAAGCTGGTGGAAGACCTGGTGCCGAAGCTGATCCCGTTGGCGACCCTGCAGAAGGTGCTGCAGAACCTGCTGTCCGAAGGCGTGCACATCCGAGACATGCGCACCATCATTGAAACGCTGTCCGAGTATGCCGGCCAGGTGCAGGATGCGAACGAACTGACCGCGCTGGTGCGCATGGCGCTGGGACGCGCCATCGTGCAGCAGATCTTCCCGGGTGCAAACGAGCTGTCGGTCATCGCGCTCGATTCACGACTGGAACGCATCCTGATGCAGGCATTGCAATCAGGCGGCCAGGACGGCGCCGGCATCGAGCCGGGACTCGCCGATACGATCGCAACCCAGACTGAACAAGCCGTGCGCCAGCAGGAACAAATGGGACTGACTCCCGTGCTGCTGGTGCCTGGTCCCGTACGCGCACTGCTGGCGCGCTTCCTGCGCCGGTCGTTGCCGCAGCTCAAGGTGCTGTCGCACCAGGAAATCCCCGACTCCAAGACGATTAGAGTCAACAGCCTTGTTGGAGGCCAAGCATGAATGTGAGAAAGTTCACCGCAGGCAACTCGCGTGAAGCGTGGCGCCAGGTGCGCGAAGCACTCGGCCCTGATGCCGTGATCCTGTCCAATCGCACCATTGATGGAATGGTCGAGATTCTGGCGCTGGCGCCGGAGGACATGTCGGTACTGGCCGAGCCGGTCATTGAAAAGCTTGCCGCATCAGAGGCGGCGCAGCCTGCCCTCGAAGCCAGGAGCACGCAGGCGCGGGAAGGTGCGCCCGCACAAACGCCGGCGCAAGCTCGCCTGGCGACCGACCAGGCGGCCGGACTGTCCGAAGCGCTGGCCGCCAGCCGCAGCAGTGCGGCTGCTGCAGCCGAACTGGCCGCCGTGATGAAGGAAATCCGATCCATGCGCGGCATGCTGGAGTCGCAGCTGGCCGAGATTTCCTGGAGTGCGCAGCAAAAGCGCGAACCGATGAAGGCTGCGGTGATGCGCGAGATGCTTTCCGCCGGTTTTTCCGCCAGCCTTGCGCGCTATCTCACTCAGAACATGCCGCGCGGTGAAAAGGATGGTCTGGCCTGGGTCAGGTCGGTGCTGGCCCGCAATCTCTCGGTCGTCGCGAACGAGAATGAAATTCTGGAAAAGGGGGGCGTGTACGCCCTGGTCGGGCCTACCGGTGTGGGCAAGACCACGACCACGGCCAAGCTCGCGGCGCGCTGCGTGATGCGCCATGGCGCCGGCAAGCTCGCCCTGATCACGACCGACGGTTATCGTATCGGCGGCTACGAACAGCTGCGCATCTACGGCAAGACCCTCGGCGTGATGGTGCATTCGGTCAAGGATGAAACCGATCTGCGCATTGCCCTGGACGAACTGAAGAACAAGCACATGGTGCTGATCGACACCGTCGGCATGGGCCAGCGCGACAAGATGGTGGCGGAACAAATCGCAATGCTCTCGGGTGCCGATGCCAAGGTCAAGCGCCTGCTGTGCATGTCCGCGACCTCCACCGGTGAAACGCTCAACGAAGTGGTGCGCGCATACCAGGGCGACGGTCTGGCCGGCTGCATCATGACCAAACTCGATGAAGCGGCAACAGTGGGCAGCGTGCTGGATGTGATGATTCGGCAGAAGCTCAGGTTGTACTACGTGGCCAACGGCCAGCGCGTGCCGGAAGACCTGCATGTGCCGAATCAGCACTATCTGGTCGACCGTGCCTTCAAGCTCAAGCGCGAGACCGGCCCTTTCCAGTACCAGGACGAGGAACTGCCGCTGGTGATGTCCTCCGCCGCGCATGCGATGCACGACAAGAGCCTGCGCGAGGTGTCCCTTGGCTAGCTTCGAATTCGACCAGGCCGAAGGCCTGCGCCGGATGCTCTCCGGGCCGCGGCCCCGCGTGTTCACGTTGCTGTCGGCAGCGCCGCGTGAAGAAAAGGGCGCCATGCTGGTCAACCTCGGCGCCTCGCTCGGCCAGGCCGGGCGCGACGTGCTGCTGCTCGACGCCTGCATTGAGTCCGAGGGCATTTCCATGCACCTGGACGCCGTGCGCAGCGCCAGTTTGTTGCAGGTTGCACGCGGGGAGCGTGCGCTCGATGAGGCTATCCAGCCCATGTCCCAGGGG
>JAEZHR010000029.1 GCA_023416415.1 Pseudomonadota bacterium | reverse complement strand
TCTTCCAGTGCCTCGAGCAGGTCGTCCTCGGTGCGCGCAACGTGTACGGCCGGATAGAAGATCTGCTCTTCTGCCTTGATGTGAACCGTCAACTCATCGGCCACGCGCGCGAACAGCGGCTTGCGCTCGGACTCGTCTGCGGTACAGATTGCGTCCAGCAAGTCTTCCATCTCGCGGTGCTGAAGGATCAGAAGTCGTACGGCGTCGGTGTCACTCATCATTCTCGCTCCATTGGGAAATTGTTCACGTTAGAGAGATGGAGGGGGCGCTGGTTCAGACGGGCCGCGAAAGGCTTGCTCCGGCGCAGCGCGATCGCGCCGTTTGCCGAACGGCATCTTAATTCTGTAACTTTGCGGGCACTTTTCCCTAAGGATGCTGCCTAATCGCAGCTACACAATGACGTGCAGCAATGTCCTCTTACACAGGGAGCAAGAATGTTGCTTAGACTCTGGCGCCTGCTCCGCATGGCCGGGCGTGATCTCCTCGTTCTCTGGCAGGTGTTTCGCCACCCCCGGGCGCCGCGTGCGCTGAAGCTTGCCGTCATGCTGACGGGGCTGTACGTGATCAGTCCGGTCGATCTCCTGCCGGACTGGCTGGCATTTCTGGGCTGGGCCGATGACGTGACGCTGCTTGCGCTGGTGGTGCCCGTGCTGTTGCGCATGGCACCTCCTGCTGTCCTGGCCGATGCCCAGGCGGCCGTCGCGCGCGGACGCTGGCGCATGCCAGCCTGAGCTGGCCGCTGTCTGCTCAGGCAGTACGCGACGAAGCCGTGCCCGCATTTCGCTATTCTTCGCATCCGCGCGGTAGCGACGGCAAGGATCCGCGCGCGTGCGGCAAGAAAATGCAGGACAGCGAAATGCAAGGCAGCGGCTTTCTGCGTCGGCATGCGCTGACCATCCTGACCTGGCCCGCAGTGGGCGGCATCCTGATCGCTTTGACGTGGGCCATCACGCTGTCGCTGCTGCAGCAGGATTACCGGAAAGTGCGTGCGGCGGTGGTCCAGCAATCGCAGTCACTCTCTCGCGCCTATGCCGAGCAGCTGCGCCGCACCGTGGATCAGATCGACCGCATTACGCTGGGCATGAAGTACGCGCGCGAAAACGCCGGGGACGCATTCGATCTCGCGCGCCAGAGCGCGCTCGGTCTGGTGGCCGGCAACGCGGGCATGGCCGCGGCCATCCTCGATCGCGAAGGCCGGGTCGTGGCCAGCACCGGCTCGGAGGGCGGCATGCATGTGAAGGACACTGCCGCGCTTCTGCGCCGGCACATGAACGCGGAACGCGACGCGCTGCTCATCACCGGCGGTCACGCCGGTCCGGAGTTGCCGCAGGCGCCGATCGTCTTCTCGCGCGCCATCGATGCGCCCGACGGCAGATTCGCGGGCGTGGCGCTGATCAGCGTGCGGCCCAACTACCTGGTTTCCTTCTACGACGTGGCACTGCTTGGCAGTGGTGATTTCATTACCGTGCGCAGTGCTGACGGGAACGCGCTCGCCACGCATCTCGGCGAGGGGAGCGCAACCAGGCAGCTTTCCTATCGCAGTGCGCCGGTTTTCTTGCAGAGCAGCGGCGTGCGGTCCGAGGCCGGCGAGCGTTTCCGCGACAACGCGCCGCGCATCGTCGCCTGGAATCGGCTCGACGACTACCCGCTGGTGGCACTCGCTGCACTGTCGGAGACGAACGCCTTTGCTGCCTATCGCGCCAGTGAGCGACGCACGCTCGCCACCGCGACCATCGCCAGCGTGATCCTGTTCCTGTTCGCCAGCGTCGGCATGGTGCTTTCCGCGCGTCTGGCCTGGCGCCGGCAGCAGGCCGAGGAAGTCAAGGAAACCTATCGGCTGGCGGTCGATGCCGCGCGCGAGGGCTTCTACATGCTGCGCCCGCTGCTCGACGCCCGCGGATGCGCAGTCGACTTCCAGTTCGCCGATTGCAACGAACGTGCGGCGAATCTGATCGGCATTTCGCGCATGGATCTGCTGGGCCTGCGCCTGTCGCAGGTTTATCGGGGCGACCTTTTCAGCAAAGCGCTCGCGGAGCTGCGCGTGGCACTGAAGAACGGCTTTCAGGAAGAGGAAATCCGCGTGCCGCCAGGCAGTCCGGTGCGGGCGGAATGGGTACATCGCCGCGCGGTGCGCACGCGCGCCGGGCTGGCCGTCACGATGCGCGACGTTTCCGAAGCGTATGCTCAGCAGGAGGCTCTGGCGACGCTGGCCAATGTCGATGCCGTGACGGGCCTGCCGAACCGCCATTGGCTCGGCAACTTTCTGCCGCGCGCACTGGAACAGGCGCGCGCCGGGGAGCATCACCTCGCCGTCCTGTTCATCGATCTCGACGACTTCAAGGACATCAACGACACCCTCGGTCACGCCACCGGCGACGAAGTGCTCAAGGCCGTTTCGCTGCGCCTGAAATCGCTGGTGCGCGCCACCGATCAGGTGGTGCGCCTGGGCGGCGACGAATTCGCGGTGCTGCTTCAGCAGGTGCAGCGCGTCGACGACGTCGTGCGGGTTGCCCACCTGATCGTCAACGGCTTGTCCGAGCCGTTCGCACTGGGTGCCGCCAACGGACATGCAGTGCAGGCCTCGGTCGGCATCTCGATGTTTCCCGACGATGGCGAGGACGGGCTCACGCTGCTCAAGCACGCCGATATCGCCATGTATGCGGCCAAGGCGGCCGGCAAGGCGCGCTACCACTTCTATCACTCGCATCTGTCGGACTCGCTTCGCCTGCGCATCTCCCGTGAGCAGGCCTTGCGCCAGGCCATCGAACGCGATGAATTCGTGCTGCACTACCAGCCGCGCGTGGATACGGCCAGCGGCCGCCTGCTGTCGGTGGAAGCGCTGCTACGCTGGGTGCATTCCGAACGCGGCATGGTGCCGCCGCTGGAATTCATCGAGGTGGCCGAAGAAACCGGACTGATCCTGCGCCTGGGGCGCATGGTGGTCGAGAAGGCCTGCGCCCAGATCGCGCAGTGGAAAGCCCAGGGCCTGCCTGTCGTTCCCGTCTCAATCAATGTTTCGGCTTTGCAGTTCAACAGCGGTCGCGTCAAGGACATGCTCGCTGACTGCATGGAAAGGTACGGGGTCGAACCCGAGCTGATCGGCGTCGAGCTTACCGAATCCTGCATGGCCGGCCAGGACGAAACGGTCGCCGGCGAGCTGGATGGATTGCGCGCGCTCGGCGTCAAGCTGCTGGTCGACGATTTTGGTACCGGTTACTCTTCGCTGTCGCAGCTGCAGCGCCTGAACGTCGACATTCTGAAGGTCGACCGTGCCTTCACCATCACGCTGGCCGACAGCGAAGAAGGCAAGGCGCTGTTCAAAGCCATCGTCTCCATGGCCGAGGCCCTGGGCATCGGCATCGTGGCCGAAGGCGTGGAAACGTGCGAACAGCTGCGCGTGCTGCAGTCGCTTAACTGCGACGAGGTGCAGGGATACTTCGTCTCGCAACCGGTGCCCGCTGCGGAAATGGCGGGCCTGATGCTGCGGCGCTTTCTGTTCCCGGCCAATGCGCCGCGCACTTCGATGGAGAGCGCCTAGGCCGCGAGCTCCTGCGCCAGCCAATCGAACACCGCCCGGATGCGCGGCACGTCGCGCAGCTCACGGTGCGCGGTCAGCCAGACTTCCAGCGGCGGCAGGGGCAAGCGCGGCAGCACGCGCACGAGATCGCGATAGCCGTCGCCCACGCGTTGCAAGGTCACGCCCACGCCCAACCCGGCCAGCACGGCATGCCAGCCGACGATCTGGTTGTCGCAGCGGAATGCAAAGAAGCTGCGATCGACCCGATAGCCGGCCCGGCGAAAGCCATCGATGATGTCTTCCGATCTGTCCATGCCCACCCAGTCGAAGGCAAGCGGGTCGGGGTTTTCCGGCGACAGGCGGCGCGCTTTCAGCCAGCTCTTGTGCGCGTAGGCAGCCAGCGGGTACTCGCCCAGCTTGCGTGCGACCAGCGCGCCTTGCTGCGGCCTTGTCATGCGAATCGCAATGTCGGCTTCGCGCACGAGCAGGTTGTCGATCCGGTTCGAGGCGATCAATTCGATCTGGATCTGTGGATGCGCGGTGCGCAGACGCGCAAGTATGGGCGGCAGCACAAAGCCGGCCATCACTTCGCTGGCTGTGATGCGTACCGTGCCGGCCAGTGCCGTGCCCTGCATGCTGGCGGCCATGCCCGCGGCCTGCGCCGCTTCCAGCATGCGCCGTGCCGGTTCGCGCAGGGCGGTGCCGGCCGAGGTCAGCAGCACGCCGCGCGCCGTGCGCTCGAACAGGGCCGCGCCGACAGCTGCCTCCAGTTCGGCGATCTGGCGCGAGACGGTCGGCTGCGACAGGCCAAGACTTTCCGCCGCGCGCGACAGGGACCCGAACTCCGCGACTTGCGCGAAGCTCTTGAGCAGGTTCCAGTCGAGCTGACGGACGTCCATGGAGCCGGATGTCGTGCGGGATGTCGTGCGATCTGAGCTATTCATAATTGAATGGCTGGCTTGCGGGAATGTGGATTGTGCACCACGCGCAGCGTGGCGACAATGCGGGTATTCCACCAAGGAGAACCCAGATGAATACCGGAACCGTACTGATTCTTGGCGCCAACGGACGCTTCGGGCGCTGTGCCGTGAAAGCATTTGCCGCTGCGGGCTGGCAAGTCATTGCGCAGGTGCGTTCGGCAGCGCGTGGCGAACTGCCTGCCGGCGTGCGTGTCGTCCAATGCGGCATTGACGACCCGGATGCACTGTTGCATGCCTGCGCTGCGCGGCCGGACATCGTGATCAATGCGCTTAACCCGCTCTATACCGAATGGGAAACGGCGGCGCTGCCGCTGGCTGAAAGCGCACTTGCCGTGGCACGTGCTGCCGGGGCGCTGCTGATGCTTCCCGGGAACGTCTACAACTTCGGACGCGCACTGCCACGGCAGCTCACCGAAGATACGCCACAGCGTGCGGACACATCGAAGGCAGCGATTCGTATCGACATCGAACGGCGCATGCAGTCGGCCGCTGCAACGGGCACGCGCTGCGTCGTGATCCGCGCCGGAGATTTTCTGGGCGGACCGGGTCCGGGGACGTGGGTCGATCTCGTTATCGCAAAGCACTTGCGGCGCGAACGGCTGACCTGGCCGGGCGCGCTCGATGTCGAACACAGCTGGGCCTACGTTCCCGATCTCGCACGCGTGTTCGTGGCGGTTGCACAGCGGCGCGCCGAACTGGCGCCCTTCGAAGTGCTGCACTATCGCGGGCTCAGCCTGAGCGCGCGTGAGTTTCATCAGGCATTCGAGCGTGTGCTCGGCAAGCCCTTGGGCAGCGCGCACTTTCCCTGGTGGCTGTTGCGCCTGGCAGCGCCATTCTCGCCGATGATGCGCGCGCTGCTGGAAATGCGCTACCTGTGGGAGCGCCCGCACCGCCTTGAACAGTCACGGCTGCACGCCTTGCTGGGGAAGATACCGGAAACCGGTCTCGACGAGGTGGTGCGGGATGTCTTGGTAAATCTGTCCGGCGCGGGCGTTGCGGCGGGCAGCCAGCGAGCGGAGGAAGGCACAGTCTTGCAGTGACGGCGCCAGGACAGGGTCGGACCTTGTCCATGGTGCGCGAATCGTCGTGAAGTCAGCGCGACCAAGCTGTCGCCGGGATTGGCATGCGGGCCCGAACGCCGGTCTTCAATCCGCGATCAGTGCCGGTGGCCGCGGTGGCCATCCTTGCCGCGGCCATGACCGTCGTATTCGGAAGAACGGACGAAGTAGACCGGCCGGCCGCAGGCGTTGTACTTGTGGCAGTGCTTGCTCCACTTCTTCGCGTGCCCCGGCGGGACATGCAGATACAGCGGCTCCGCATGCACGATGGCCGGCTGCTGCACGATGATCATCGGTTGCGGATAGACCAGGGGCGGCGGGGGGCGGTTGCCGATGTCGATGCTGCCATAGACGCCAGGCGAAATTTCGCCGCCGATGCTTACGCGCGCGCTGACGTCGGAGGCATGAGCGGAGGAAGTGGCGAGCAGGATGAACAGGAAGGGCAGGGTGCGCAAGGAGCGCCGGACGAAGCTTGTCATGTCGGGAACAGGTATGAGGCGAGGCTGCCGGGAAGCATAACGCGAGCAGCACGAGCGCCGGCACGGACTTTCCTTTCGTTACGCGTCAGGCCGCACTGGCCGCGAAGTCCGCATCGGCGGCACGGAATCGATTCGGGTATATTCGTGCGCGCATGGCGGCTGCCGCTTGCTGCGGCGCCGGAACAATACCCAGAAACGGCCGCGCCCGCGCGAGTCCAACGTGCTCCCGATCCTCTACACCATCTTCCCCTTCTTCGCGCTGGTCCTGGCTGGCTACGTCGCCTTGCGGCGCGGTTTGCTGCCTGCCACCGCCGTGCCCGCGCTGAACAGCTTCGTGCTGTATTTCGCGCTGCCTTGCATGCTGTATCGCTTCGGCGCGACCACGCCGATTGCCCAGTTGCTGGATGCGCGCGTGTTTTCAGTGTGGCTGCTGTGCGCGCTGGTGATGGTCGGTGTCACCGTCGCGGTGACACGCGGGCCGCGTATCAACTGGAACGACGCTGCCTTCGGCGCACTGGTCGCGGCTTTCCCGAACACCGGCTTCATGGGCCTGCCGCTGCTGCTGACCTTTCTCGGCCCCGCTGCAGCAGGGCCGGTGATCATCACCATCGCGGTCGACATGGTCATCACAAGCTCACTGTGCATCGCGCTGTCACGTCTGGATGGGACAGGCGGCGCTGGCGCGCGCCAGGCGCTCAAGACGGTGTTCAAGAGCATGGCCGCCAACCCGATGCCGTGGGCCATCGTGCTCGGCGTGATCGCGTCGGCCACCGGTTTCGGTCTGCCGCAGCCGATAGATCGCACGGTTGAACTGCTCGGCAATGCCGCCTCGCCCGTGGCCCTGTTCGCCATCGGCGCGGTGCTCGCGCGCGCGCCGATCGGCAATGCCAGCCAGATGCCGGTTGCCGACTATCTGCCGGTGGCGCTCCTGAAATTGATCCTGCATCCGTTGCTGGTTCTCGCCGTGGCCGCGGGCATGAAGTGGATGGGCCTGCCGCTCGATCCGGTCGCCTATACGACGCTGATCCTCACCGCCGCCTTGCCGAGTGCGAGCAATGTGGCGCTGCTGGCGGAGCGCTTTGGCGCGAATACAGAGCGCGTGGCACGCATCATCATGGTGTCGACGGTGCTGTCCTTCCTGAGCTTTGCGGCGGCGGTCAGGCTGCTCGTGGGATAGTCGCGAAAGACGCTGCAGTAGAAAAATTTGACCGCTGCTGGAAGGGCAAGGAGAAAGAGCTTTCCAGGTAGCAGGATTTCGAAGATGCGCCCTCTGCAGGCCGATGGCGGCTATACCGGGGAACGCTTCGAACGCATGGCAGGCAGAGACTGGGCGCGACGGTGGAAGCAGCCAAACGCAGTAACTTGCAAAGGTTCGTCGTCATCCCCAGGCGCCGGACCGTGGAGCGTTCCTTCGCATGGCTGGAAAATGCAGGCGTCTCTGGAAGGACTGCGAACGCAAACTGCACATCAGCGAACAGTTCATCATGCTCGGCTTCTTCGCGCTGTTGTTGCGTGACTATTGCGCGGTTATTGAGAGACACTGACCGGGCGCCGAGGAACGCGTTCGCGACCTTCTCCGAACTGTGCAACTGTCGGCCGAATCTCTGCGCATGAACCGCCGAGGGTTCGCATCCTGAAATCCTTGGCGGGACGTGCCTCACGTCATCCCGATCCGGCGCTTCATGCTTGCCGTAATCGTCTGCCGGCTCTCGAAAAACGCTGCCCAGGGGTCGCGTTTTCCGCGCGCCAGCAGTTCGGGCAGGGC
>JAEZHR010000026.1 GCA_023416415.1 Pseudomonadota bacterium | reverse complement strand
CAACCGCTGCCCATTGTTCCGGACTCGCCAGGCGCGCGATGCTTGCAAAGTTTTCCTCCGCGATCGCTTGCAGGACAGCGGGTGTCCCCCATTCGGAATCGGCTGGCGCCTGCAGCGCCTGGCGATGAAAGTTCGCCATCAGCATTGCCAGCTGGTCGATTTCGTCGGCGCCCAGCACGCCTTCGCGCAAGCGCGCATCCCACAAGGCCGACTGATCGAACGCGCGCATCTTCACCGCATAATCTATGGGTGCGCCCTGCCCGCCCAGCACCGGCGCTTGCACGCTGCCGGTGACAGGCACGACCTCCAGGTACAGCCCGGACGCCAGTCGCCGGTTCAGGCGCAGCTCTTCCATGCAGTGGAAATGCCGCACGGCGAGCCTCGTGTGATCGAGAAAGGCGAGCGCGAGCGCCTTTTTGAACTTCCACGCCCATCCGCCGGCGAGCAGCACCCAGGAAATATGCGTTTCGAAGACCTGTACTTTCCCGTACGCCCGCTCCAGCTGAGCCCGCAACGCATCGATCATCTCGCGCTGCCGCGCCAGCTTTCCACCTGCCTTCATTCCTCCCCCGATTCTTCTTATTTGCGTACGCTCGATTCCTTCATCGGCTGCTCGACGAGGGCACTGCTGAGAGCGGCGAGCTCCTTGACCAGCAGGTTGATCAGGTCGTCGGCGCAAACGACGCCGTGCAGCGCGCCGGATGCGCCCGTCACCCCGATGCGCCGCACCTGATGCTTGCTCATCACCCGCAAGGTCTCGAAAATGCCTTCGTCCGCGTCAACGGTCACCAGCGGTGACGTCATCAAATCGCCTGCAGTGAACACTTTCACATCCAACCCCACTGCGATCCCCTCAAGCACCAGATCGCGATCCGTCACGATGCCCAGCGGCATCCGCTTGCCGGCACGATCCTCGACCACGATCACGTCACCGACGTGATGCGTGCGCATCAGATTCGCGACTTCGGGCACCGAGGCATCCGCATCACAAGTGATGACCTCGGTACTACAGCAGTCCTTGATTGCCATCCTAGTTCCCTCCAGCACATGCCGCCCTCGCGTGGCGACCGGTCTTCCCGACAGTACAGGCCGAGCCAGCTTAAGGGCGCTCCCATCCGTGTGGCGTTGAGATGGATCAAATTCAGGGGAGCCCGATGCTTCGGCGGAAACAGGAAGCCGTGTCCGCCGAGAAAAAAACTGACTATTGGTAAAAAGTTGACCAAGCTCATCCGTGCCGCGCTTGTCGCGCCGAAGGGATTCCGCATTTCAAATTGATCAAATAGATTTACATCGCGGCATTGCAGAGGCTTGCGACGGCTGCCGCGCAGCCACATCGGCATCGCAGGCGTTTCATGACACGGAAAAAGCCCCCAATGAGGAGACAGTGCATGCGAAGCTTCGTCGTGATCGGTGGTTGCAGGATGCTTGTTCCGCAGGTCCTCCTGGCGCTGCGAAGCGCCGGAAAATTCAACTGCATCCTGCTGGGTGGCCCCGACACCCGCAGGCTGCGCTACTCGCTGCTGTGCAAGGAACGCATTGAAATCAGCATCGACCCGCCCGACGATGCCGGCGTTATGCAGCATCTGCTCGCCATTGCAAAGCGCGAACCCGATGCCATGTTGCTTCCGGTCGATTGCGCAAGCGTGCGCATGATCAAAAGGATGGGCGAACACCGGCCGCTGAAATCCATCCCGCTTCCGGACATCGACGTGATGGACATGCTCGACGACAAGTGGCGTTTCTTCGAGTTCTGCAGGCGGCATGGATTGAACGTGCCGGACACCATCCTGCTCGGCAGCGAGGATCAACGCGGCGAAAGTCCCGACTTCTGGCACCTCGCGCAACACCTTGGAATCCCTTTCATCGTCAAGCCTGCCAACGAAGCCGGCTCGAAGGGCGTACAGGTCATCCATGACGAGCAGCAGTTCCATGGCGCCGTGATCTCCAATCCCGCCGGCCGTTCCATACGCCTGATTGCACAGCGCTTCGTTGCCGGCATCGACGTATGCATTGATCTGTTTTCCCTTCAGGGTCGCATACGCGCGATGGCGTTGCGCGAGCGCATAGGCGCGCGC
Source organism: Pseudomonadota bacterium (assembly GCA_023416415.1). Classification (GTDB taxonomy): domain Bacteria; phylum Pseudomonadota; class Gammaproteobacteria; order Burkholderiales; family Burkholderiaceae_D; genus Noviherbaspirillum. Next base: position 3,499 of record JAEZHR010000026.1, on the reverse strand, counting down.
ATACGCTTCTTCGACAATGCGCAGATGCGCGACATCGGCGAGCGCGTGGCTGCGGCCAGCGGCTACACCGGGGTGATGAACCTGGATGCTCGCATCGAGCATCTCACCGGACATGTCTACCTGCTCGAATCCAATCCGCGCTACTGGGCGACCATCTCTGCGTCCGCCGGTGCCGGCCTCAACTTCGTGGCCGCGAGCATCGCTCCCCCGCCCGACGAAGCACCTGTACGCCTGCTCACCCACGGCGAGTTTCATACCCGTCATCCTCTGATGCGCCCCTCGACGTGGCCCTCCATGCTCTTCGACACCAGCGGTCACGGCAGGCTTCTGCGCGCAAAGATGACGGACATGCAATCCGTTGGCGGTGCCCTCAAGTCGATCGCCGTCAAACCGGCACGCATGCTTCCGCATCTGTTCGCCCGCAGGCGCAATCCGGGTCTGTACGAAATTCAGCGACGTTGAACTGCTTGTTCTAACTCGAGAAACGCCTTTGCCGCAAACTGGCCGGCAAGAACGTGGATAGTGTCGGCCGGGTGATAACCGTCGGGGACGATGTCGGAAACGGCAAGGCCATTGCGCGCCGCGTAGCGCAGCAGGAAGGCAAAGACATCGATGAGCGGAACGCCTTCCTCGACTGCAAGCAGGCGCATTGCCTCGACGTACGCTTCCAGCCCGCCCTCGGTGATCGGCGTGGGCGTCATCAGGATCACACGCTTTCCATGGCGCTGCGCCAGCCGCAGCATCGTGCGCATGTCTTCCTTGTACTGCGCGACCGGATTGCCGTTCTTCGATGCGTGGTTGGTGATGACGATATCGACATCCGCCTTGGCCATCATCTCCCCCCACGGCGGATGCCGCCCATCCTTCCCGGCCAGAAGATGCTCGACGCGGGAACCGTCCACGCCTTCATTCAGAACGCGGTAGTCGCCTCCGATCGCCTGCGCGAAGGCATCCGGCAAGGATATCGCAAGCTGCCGGCCGGTATGCGTCTGGTATCCGCGTATCGTCGAGTCGCCATAGAAGGCGATCACGGGCCGGCTACGTCTACCGACCGTTTCGTCCGCAGCCAGGACCGGCATGCGCGCTGACGCAAGCCCGCCAAGCAGAAAAGCCAGAATCGTCCTGCGCCTCCTCATCCGGCCATGCCTATTGCTTCGGCCGGCATGCCTGCCTGTCAATCCGAAATGACCAGGCCCGCGAAACCCGTCATCGCCGGCTCCGGGCGGTGCGCCTCCCCCGTTTGCAGGACACGAATCCGGCGCGCGAAAATGATGGCAACGATGACAAGCATCAGTGCGACGGCAACAATGACAATGAACGCCGGGTCAAAGTACTGCATGATGTCCTCCGCTTGGGTAGGGAGACAGCGTAAGGCGGCCCGGTTGGCCGGACTTGACCATGATCAAGGACGATGCCGCACGCAATCAGGCTCAATGCATCGCTCTGAAGATGACTCAAGAGTGCCGGTCGGATGCCTCACCTCCCACCGCTTCTTGCCCCTGTCGCACACGCGCATTCCGCTTTTCAAGGACATCCGAATGACTTCGCCCGCCGATCAAACCACTTCCTCACATGCCGCGCGCATCGGCTTCTGGCTCGGACCGATCTGGCTGCTCGCCACGTTTTTTCTTCCCGCACCGGCCGGCATGCCGGTACAAGCCTGGCATTGCGCCGGCCTGGCCCTCTGGATGGTAACCTGGTGGGCGACCGAGGCGATTCCGATTCCTGCCACCTCACTGCTGCCCATCGTGCTCGTTCCCGCACTGGGACTGGGCAAGATCGGCGCCACGACATCCAGCTATGCCGACCCGATCATCTTTCTCTTCCTCGGTGGATTCCTGCTCGGCATTGCCATGCAGCGCTGGAACCTGCATCGCCGCATCGCACTGAACGTCCTGCTGTTGGTCGGCCAACGACCGGAGCGCCAGATCGCCGGCTTCATGCTGGCGACGGGCTTCATCAGCATGTGGGTGTCGAACACCGCCACCACGGTCATGATGCTGCCCATTGGCATGTCCGTCATCGGCTTGCTGGGAAGCGAAAACGATCGCAGCGAAGTCGATCGCTACGCCGCCGCCCTGTTACTGGCCATTGCCTACTCCGCAAGCATCGGCGGCATTGCGACGCTGATCGGCACGCCGCCCAATGCCCTGCTCGCCGCCTACCTGCAGAACAACAGCGGCATCACGCTCGGCTTTGGGAAATGGATGATTATCGGCTTGCCGATTTCGCTGCTCATGCTGTTCGCTGCCTGGTGGTGGCTGACGCGAAACGGCTTCCGGATCAAGGGTCACGAAGGCGGCAAGCAGGCGCTGACAAATGAGCTGGCCGCGCTCGGCCCCATCAGCCCGGCGGAACGCCGCGTTGCCATCGTCTTCGTGCTTACCGCCGCCGCCTGGATCTTCAGTCCTCTTCTCAAGGACGCCGGGATTCCCTGGATATCGGACACCCTCATCGCGATTGCTGCCGGCATCATCCTGTTCATCCTGCCCAGCGCCGACCGTGCCCAATCGCAATTGCTGGTCTGGGAAGATGCCAAGGGTCTTCCCTGGGGCGTACTGCTGCTGTTCGGCGGCGGCCTTGCACTGGCCGCCGTGATCGGGAGTTCCGGCCTTGCCGGCTGGATTGCCAAGCAGATGGGCACTTTCAGTGCACTGCCCGTGCTTCTGCTGGTTGGCGTGATAGTGCTGGTCATGATCTTCCTCACCGAAATCACCTCCAACACCGCCATCACCGCCGCCTTCCTGCCGCTGCTTGGCGCGCTGGCGCTTTCAGCGGACGTCAGCCCCCTGCTGACCACGGTCCCCGCAGCGATCGCTGCCAGTTGCGCCTTCATGATGCCCGTTGCCACACCACCGAACGCCATCGTGTTCGCCACCGGCCAGCTGAAGATTCAAACCATGATCCGCGCCGGCCTGTTCCTTAACATCGTGGGCACAGTGCTCATCACCCTGGTCGTGACGGGTTTGCTCAAGGCGTTCTGGCTGTAGGGGGGAAGCAGGGGGAAACGGAGACTGGCGGAGGCGGTGAGATTCGAACTCACGGAAGGGTTCCCCCTTCGCTGGTTTTCAAGACCAGTGCCTTAAACCACTCGGCCACACCTCCGGTCATGGAGCCGGATTGAAGTCCGGCTCGCGAAAGCAGGCAATTATACAAGAGCGGAACGCCCTTCAATTGCCCTGTTTGCCTGAGCGCGCCTGAGACAGCTCAGACGGCTTTCACGCAGGAAGAAACATCTGCTGCAGATCGTTCAGGAAGCGGCGTCCCAGTTCGGTCGGCCGGATCAATTGGTGGTCGCGGTACAGCAATCCCTTGGCTTCCGCTGCATTCAATGCCTTTTCCACCGCCGTCAGCGCAAGCCCCGTACGCTCGGAAAACAGCCCGGGCGCGAAACCATCCTGCAGGCGCAAGGCATTGAGCATGAACTCGAAACCGAGCTCGTCGCGCGCGACCTCGAACTGCTCCAGCACCGGCGCGCCGGCTGCGACCTGCTCCATGT
>JAEZHR010000019.1 GCA_023416415.1 Pseudomonadota bacterium | reverse complement strand
GCTCGATGCATTGTCCAGGCAATACCGCGCCAAGAGCGCCCGCGACCATGAGGCGCTGGAGCACATGGTGTTCTACGCCCAGACCGGCTTCTGCCGCTGGAAGGTCATGCTGGAGCAGTTCGGCGAGCACGTCGCCTGGACACACTGCGGCCATTGCGACAACTGCACCGACCCGCCGGAGCAGCATCTCGCGCCGGAACATGTGCGCTCTCATGTGCCGCCACAGGCCCGGCAGGCACCGCCAGGCTTGCCGCCGATCGGTGCGGCAGTGCGTGTGCCGAAGTATGGGGAAGGCCGGGTGACCGAACACGCGGGCGACAAGGTGACCGTGGAGTTCCCCGACAGCAGCCGACGCGTGTTCCTGCACAGCTACGTGACCCGCCTGAGTCACGAGAACGGTGACACGACCGGGCAATGAATCGGCGATGATGGCGGTCAAGAAACCGCGTCCGCGCGCCGGAAGCGAGCGGCCAGATGCGAACCGTCGTGCGCGTAACGCTGTCGCATATGCATGAACCACTCGCACGAAGAGCCAATCCGACGCGTTGAAGTCCCTCCCGCTCTGTTCCAAGGCGCCGAACATGAACACGGTTTCCGCTCTGTCGCCGCGCGCTGCCCTCGTCGAGGACGTGTTGTTGCGCATCGCCGGATTTGCCGGCATCTGGTGGCTGCTGACCGGTGGCGACGGCGGCAGCTGGCTGGTTGGCATTCCCGTCGTTCTGCTGACGCTGATGACCAGCCTTTCGCTGTCGCCGCCCCCATCGCTGCGCATTTCTCCGACCGGGGCCCTGCTGTTTTTCGGCTTCTTCCTCGCGCAGTCGATCAAGGGCGGGCTTCAGGTCGCGCTGATCGCACTGCATCCACGAATGGACGTGCAACCGACCGAACTCGACGTGCCGCTGCGCCTGGCCCACGGCCCGGGCCAGCTGCTGCTGGCCGGAACGATCTCGCTGATGCCGGGCACGCTGGCGGTGGGAATCGAAGACGGTCGCCTGCATCTGCACGTGCTGGACCGGCGCATTGCCGCCGAAAGCGAGCTGCGCGCAACGGAAGCGCGCATCGCGCGCATGATTGGCGAGGTGCTGCCGTGAACGCCGCGCTCGCCGTCTTCCTGCTGATCAATCTGCTGCTCGCCCTGGCGCGCGTGGCGCGGGGACCGACGGCGGCGGATCGCCTGCTGATCGCCCTGCTTTTCGGCACCACCGGCGTGGCGATCCTGCTGCTGCTCGCCCATGGCACCCAGCGCGCCGGGCTGGTCGATGTGGCGCTTGTTTTCACTCTGCTGGCGGCAGTCACCGGTTCCGCCTTTGCGCAAAGGGCATGGCGGCGCGACAAGCATGACGTGATGGGTGAGCATCGTGGACCTTGAGTGGATCGGCCACGGGTTTCTGCTGATCGGCGCCGCGTTCTTCATGGCAGGCACCATCGGTCTGCTGCGCTTTCCAGACGTATACACGCGCCTTCACGTGCTGGCCAAGGTGGACAATCTGGGCCTGGGCTTCGTGCTGCTCGGCCTGTTGCCGCAGACTGAAAGCGTGGCCGCCGGCGCCAAGCTGGTGCTGGTGTGGGTGCTGGCCTTGATGGCCAGCGCGCTGGCCAGCTTCCTGATTGCGCGTCGTGCGCGCCGGCGGGGGATCGCACCATGGCCGCACGATTGAACCTGGTCTTCGACGTCCTGCTCGCCGCATCGCTGCTGTGGAGCGCCGTGCGTGCAATTTCCGCGGCTGAACTGTTCCGCGCGGTCGTGATGTTCATCGTGTTCGGCCTGCTGATGGCGCTGGCCTGGGCGCGTCTGGGCGCCCCTGACGTGGCGCTGGCGGAAGCGGCGATCGGCGCCGGCCTCACGGGCGCCCTCCTGCTTGATGCCGTCGGTCATCTGGGCGCGGCGCGACGTGCGCGCGGCGAGGCACGCCGATGAAGACTCTGCGCCGTATCGGTGTCGTGCTTGCCTGCATCACCCTGGCCTCCTCGCTGGTGGCTGCGATGCTGCTCCTGCCGCCGGCCACCATCGATTTGCGCGCGATGGTGGAAACGCAAATGCCCGCCTCCGGTGTCGAGCACCCGGTCACGGCCGTACTGCTGAACTTCCGCGGCTACGACACGCTGCTTGAAGTGGCAGTGCTGCTGCTGGCGCTGGTCGGTATGCTGGCCGGCACCCGGGTCGAACGGCGGCGGCGCGCAGCCGGCTTTCATCCCGGCGTGCCGCTGCTCAAGACTTCGACCCGCATGCTGATCCCGCTGATGATCCTGGTGTCCGGCTATCTGCTGTGGGCGGGCGCCTCGCGCCCCGGCGGCGCGTTCCAGGCGGCCGCCGTGCTGGGAGGAGCCGCCGTACTTCTGCATCTGGCGCGCATCATCCCGGCCTGGCTGGCACCGACCCGCGTGCATCGGGCCGGCGTGGTGGCCGGGCTGCTGCTGTTTCTGCTGGTGGCCGCCCTGCCGCTTCTCGGTGGCGAGACACTGCTGACATTTCCGCCTCACTGGGCCGGTGCCCTGATCCTGCTGATCGAGACCGGACTCACGGCCTCGCTCGGCCTGCTGCTGGCCGGGCTGTTCCTCACACTGTCGGACGACGGCGTGGAGTTCCAGCCATGAACCCTGCCCTGCTGACCGGCCTGAATGTCCCTCTTCTCTACGCCTGCACCGGTGCGCTGCTG
>JAEZHR010000390.1 GCA_023416415.1 Pseudomonadota bacterium | reverse complement strand
AATCGGATTACACTCATCAATCTCATGAGCAAATTCGATTATTCACATCTGGACGGGCATCTGCTGCGACTGCTGGTGGCTATCGTCGAGGAAGGATCGATCACGCGTGCCGCCGACCGGCTGGGGGTGACGCAATCGGCGGTGTCGCACCTGCTGGGCAAGCTGCGCGAGATCGTCGGCGATCCGCTGTTCGTGCGCGCCGGGCGCGGCATCGTCGCCACTGCCCGCGCCGAGCGTCTGGCGGCCGAGGCGCGCGTGCTGCTGGACGACTTGCGGCGCTTTGCCAGCAGCGAAGACTTCGATCCGGCCCGGCTGGATGGCGTGTTCACGATCGCGGCCAACGATTTCCAGCGCGAGCTGCTGCTGCCGCGCCTGGCGATCCGCCTGCGGGCCCAGGCGCCGGGGCTGAGCATGCGCGTGATTCCGTCCGGCGTGCCGAACGCGGCAATGCTGCGCGAGGAGCGCTGCCAGCTGGTGATATCGCCGCGTCCGCCGGACGCATGCGACGTCGTGCACAAGCGCCTGTTCGAGGACCGCTTCCGGGTGTTCTACGATCCGGCACGACGCAGCGCGCCGGCCACGCTGGAGGAATACCTGGCTGCGGACCACGTCACGGTAGTCTACGAACCGCGACGCGCACTCGATCTGGACGACGAACTCGCCGCGCGCGCGATCCAGCGCCGCTTTGCGGTCATGGTGCCGGGCTTCGCGGCGATTCCCGCCTTCGTGCGCGGCACGTCGCTGCTTGCAACCGCACCCGGACGACTGGCCGAGGGTGCGATGCAGGGACTGGCGCATTGCGCCCTGCCCTTCGAGACGGCGCCGCTGCCGATGTACATGATGTGGCACCTGCGCAACCAGCACGATCCGATGCATGTGTGGCTGCGCCAGGCACTGGAGGGCATCAGCGCGATGGCGTAGTCGAACGCCATATGAAGGAGGCATGAACGCGCCGGACGGATCGCCCCATTCCGGGCTTCGGCCCGTAAGTGGCAACGGGTCTTTCCGCGCGCCGCCGCGACACGGCCCGCTGCATCCGGCAGGCAGCCATCCCGTCCTTCGCCTCTAGAACAGCACCCGGCAGTCGTTGCTGATCACGCCCACGTCCACATAGCGCGAACCGCTGCGCTTGTTAGGCCCGTAGTCGACCCGGAAGCCGCCGAGGTCGACGTTCTGCATGCCGTTCAGAGTTGCCGCGAGCTTCTCGCGCGTGGGCTTGCCGTCGATGCGACGCAAGGCGGTGAGCACGACCTGCGTGGTCACGTAGCCTTCCAGGTGCAGCACTGTCGGCTTGAGGTCCTTCGGAGCGTACTTCGCGAAATCGGCATGGAAGCGCTTGACCAGCGGGACCGTGGTATTGCGGATGTTGGGAACGATCTGGGCCACGCTCACGCCGCGTGCGTTCTTGCCCGAAGCCACGGCGCACAGGGTATCCGGGTTGCCATAGGACGGCGTGGTGATCGGCGTGCCGAAGCCGCGCTCGCGGTAGGCCTTGAGGAACTCGCCGGCGATCTGCGCCGGAATCAGCATCACGACGATGTTGGGCTGCGCCGCCTCCAGCTGGCGGAACACTTCGCTGTAGTCGGCGTCGGATTTCACCGATACCGAAGTCTTGAGCACCGGCTGGATTTGATATTCGGTGAGCATGGACTCGATCGCGGCCAGTCCGGAACGGCCGAAGGGAATGTCGGCGTAGACGACCGCCACGCGCTTCAAGCTCATCGTCATCGCCGTGCGCACCAGCGTGCGGTACTGGTCGAGATCGCCCGCGCGCACATGGTAGATGTAGGGATGATTGCGGAAGGGCTCGGCCCCGGGGATCATGCCGACCAGCGGAATGCGCGCCTGCTCCAGCACCTTCTCCTGCATCACGCGCGTGATCGACGGCGAGCCGATGGGCAGCACGAAGGCCAGGGTCTCGCCGCCGGCCAGCTCGCGCATCAGGGCAACCGTCTTCTCGGGCTTGTATTCGTCATCCTCGGTGCGCAGCACGATGCGTTCGCCACCGATTCCCCCGGCCGCGTTGGCCGCCGCAATGGCAACCGAAATACCGACGTTGTATTCACGTCCCTCGACGCCGATCGGCCCGGTCATCGGCACCACCTGCGCCAGATGGATGTCGGCATGCGCCTGTGGTGCAAGCACCAGCGACAGTGCCAGTGCGAAGGAAGACAGGCCGCGTTTCAGCCGGGTTGTGTGCATTGCGATCTCCTGCTTGCCGGCATTTCATGCCGGATCTGTTCTTGGGTTCAATGGAGTATCGCCCTGCACTTTCCCTGTGGAAAGTATCAATTCGAAATAACTGATATTCAAATTCAGTATGTGCCGCGGTTTCAGCGCAGGGGCACGAGCATTCCCAGCGCCGTCAGCGCCCCGATCACGGCCGAGATCGTCAGGAAGGAAGCCAGCGTGGCCACGACCAGAGCGCCGGACGCCATCTGCTCCTGCCCGTAACGCTGGCCGATGATGCCGTAGATGGACAGCATGGGCAGGCTGGCGAACAGAATGGCGGCAGCCTGCAGCGTCGGATCGATGCCCGGCACCAGCAGCACCGCCGCGGCCACGACCAGCGGATGCAGTCCCAGCTTGCCGATCGTGATCAGAGCGATGTCTCCGCGCGTGCCCTTCACGCTTGCGCCCGCCAGATTGCCGCCGATGACGAACAATGCGACCGCGGCCGAAGTCATGGCCAGCATGTCGACCGCACGGAATATAGGCTGCGGCAGCGACAGGCCCGCCAGCGACGCGGCAAAGCCGAACACGATGGCAATGATCAGCGGATTCTTCGCCAGCCGGGCGAAAGTCGCGCGCACCACCGACGCGACCCCCTGCCCGCCTGCGCTGCCGTCAGCCAGTGCAAACACCAGCGGCATCATCAACAGGTTTTCGACCAGGAGCGTCAGCGCCACCACCACCGACGCAGTCGGTCCCAGCACCTGCAGCGCGACCGGCAAACCGATGAAGGCGCTGTTCGACATCGCAGCCCCCATGCCGATGATGGCGCTCTGCTGCAGCGTGCGCCCGCGCAACCGGCGCGCAAGCAGCACCACCACGCCGAAGGTGATCAGCGATCCGGCGCCATAGGCGAGCAGGAAGCCCGGATTGATGATCTCGCCGAAGGAGCGCGTGGACAGGGCCTTGAACAGCAACGCCGGCAAAGCGATATTGATGACGAAGAAGCCGAGCACGCGCAGGTCGGCGCGCGGGAAGAAGGACGTGCGGACGGCGAGGTAACCGAGTGCGATCAGGAGAAAGACGGGGGCGGTAATGGAGAGAATGTGGAGCATGAAAGTGCGCCGATAGTTTTTTTTGGCGCGCGGCCCGCGGTCGGGCCGAGCGGTTTGATTTCGAAATTGTCGCTCCCGCGCAGGCACCTGCCCGCCCTCAGGAAACCGGAAAACTGCACAAGATGCCTGTCCACGGCGCCTGCGGCTCGGGAGCGCGCCACTGTCCCGATGCAAGGCGGAACCCGGCATCGTTCGAAGTGCGGCGGCGCTCATGCATGCCATCCGCCGCTTCCGCCCGCGCGGGCGTGACAGGATACCCGGCCTGCTAGAACTCCTCCGTGTCCACTTCCGTGCGCGACTGCTCCGCATACCGGTTGCCGCTGACGGTCTGCTGGTTGACGATTGCCTCCACGCGCGCGACCACGTCGGCCGCCAGCCTGACTTCGGCCGCCTTCACGTCCTCCTCCAGATGGACCACGCTGGTCGTGCCCGGAATCGGCAGGATGTCCTCGCCCTTGTGCAGCAGCCAGGCCAACGCGAGCTGCGCCGGTGTGATGCCGGCTTCCTTTGCCAGCGCGAAGTAAGCATCGAGCAGGCGCAGGTTGGCGGGGAAGTGTGCGGCCGTGAAGCGCGGCATGGCACGCCGGATGTCCTTGGCATCGAAGGCGTCGACATCTGCCTGCGAGCGCAATGCACCGGTGAGGAAACCGCGTGCCACCGGACTGAAGGCGACGAAGCTCACGCCCAGTTCGCGGCAGGCGTCGAGCACGGCGATCTCGGGGTTGCGCGTCCACAGCGAATACTCGGTCTGGACGGCGGCGACCGGATGCACGGCGTGCGCGCGGCGCAAGGTCTGTGCCGAGACTTCCGACAGGCCGATGGTGCGGATCTTTCCTTCCTTCACCAGCTCAGCCATCGCGCCCATGCTGTCCTCGATGGGAACCTTCTTGTCCCAGCGGTGCAGGTAATACAGGTCGATGACGTCCGTCTGCAGGCGCTTGAGCGCCTCTTCGCAGGTACGCTTGAGCACTTCCGGGCGACCGTCGATCACGCGGCGCACCACGCCATCCTCGCCGCGCACGCCGGTCATTGCGCACTTCGAGGCAAGCGTGAAGCGCGAACGGTGCTTCGAGAGCACCTTGCCCAGCATCGTTTCATTGGCGCCGAAGCCGTACAGGGCTGCGGTATCGAAATGGGTGATGCCGAGATCGAGCGCACGCAGCAGCACGCGCTCGGCGTCGGCTTCAGCCGGAGGTGCGCCGTAGGCATGACTGAGATTCATGCAGCCGAGGCCGATGGCACTGACCTGAAAGGGGCCGAGGGATCGTTGTTGCATGGGATGGCTCCTGAAATAAATGCGGCTCCTGCCGAAGGAGCCGCTGTGTCGGAGAGAGTGAGATCTGAAGAGCGGTGCGTTGCCAGCATTGCCAGCCTTGCGCAGGGGGCTTCAGCTCACGAGTGCCTCTGTCGAGGCAATGGATGGATTCGCGCCTGAAGGGCGTGGCCGTCAACCCCGGCGAATGCAATCCGCGGCCCGACCGTCATCAGCCGGCCTTGCCGCGAAGGCGAAACTGCCGCCGGACGGCGACGTCTCGCGGAAGCGTCCGCCAAGCTCCCTTCCCTCGCGCAAACCAAAGCTGCGGCAGCCCTTAAGCGGCCAGCTGCTTTTCCAGCTGATCCAGCACCTGATAGCAAGGCAGCACCTGCGCCACGCTGCTGTTCGGCTCGCGGCCTTCGCGGATGGCGGCAAAGAACTCGCGGTCCTGCAGTTCGATGCCGTTCATCGACACATCCACCTTCGAGACGTCGATCTTTTCATCCTTGCCAGTGAACAGATCGTCATAACGCGCGATGTAGGTGCCGGTGTCGCCGATGTAACGGAAGAAGGTGCCGAGCGGACCGTCGTTGTTGAACGAAAGGCTCAGCGTGCAGATCGCGCCGTTGGCAGCCTTGAGCTGGATGCTCATGTCCATCGCGATGCCCAGTTCTGGATGGATCGGGCCCTGGATGGCGTTGGCCTTCACGATCGGGCTGCCGCACTGGTAGGCGAACAGATCGACCGTGTGCGCGGCGTGGTGCCACAGCAGGTGGTCGGTCCAGCTGCGCGGCTGGCCGAGCGCGTTCATGTTGGTGCGGCGGAAGAAGTAGGTCTGCACATCCATCTGCTGGATGTTGAACTCGCCGGCCTGAATCTTCTTGTGCACCCACTGGTGACTGGGGTTGAAGCGGCGGGTGTGGCCGCACATGGCGACCAGGCCGGTCTTCTTCTGCAGCTCGACGACTTCCTCGCCTTCCTTGAGCACGTCGCACAGCAGAATCTCGACCTGCACATGCTTGCCGGCTTCGAGGCAGGCCTTGGCCTGCGCAGCGTGCATCTGGGTCGGGGTGCAGAGGATGACTGCGTCGACTTCCTTGAGCTTCAGCGTTTCGTTCAGGTCGTTGGTAACGTGAGCGACGTTGTACTTGTCGGCGACTTCCTTGGTCTTGGCCACGTCACGTCCGATCAGCGAGACGACTTCCACGCCGTCGATGTTCTTGATGCCGTCCAGGTGCTTGATGCCGAAGGCGCCGGCACCTGCCAGCGCGACCTTGATTGTTTTGCTCATGTTAGTTGTTCTCCAGGATCAGATGCCCGACGGCCGTGTTGGACGCGGGGACGTGGTAGAAGCGATGCTTCAGGGTGGGTTTCGGGCCGCCGGCAACATCGCTCATCGCGCCGCGCGCGATCAGCCACATCACCAGTTCGATGCCTTCCGAACCGGCTTCGCGCACGTAGTCGATGTGCGGAATGCTGGCTGCGGCTTCGGGGTCAGCGATCAGCTTGTCGAGGAAAGCGTTGTCCCACTCGCGGTTGATCAGACCCGCGCGCGGGCCCTGCAGCTGGTGGCTCATGCCGCCCGTGCCCCAGATCTGGACCTTCAGGTCCTGATCGAAGGACTCGATTGCCTTGCGGATCGCCTGGCCAAGCTGGAAGCAGCGGCGGCCCGACGGCACCGGGTACTGCACGACGTTGACCGCGAACGGGATCACCGGGCAGGGCCAAGCCTGCGGCTCGCCGCACATCAGCGACAGCGGCACGGTAAGGCCGTGGTCGACGTCCATCTTGTTGACGATGGTGAGGTCGAAATCCTGCTGGATCACGCTTTGGGCGATATGCGAGGCCAGCTCCGGATGACCGATGACCTTGGGCACCGGACGCGGGCCCCAGCCCTCGTCGGCCGGCTGGTATTCGGCTGCCGTGCCGATGGCAAACGTCGGAATGAGGTCCAGCGAGAAGGCCGTCGCGTGGTCGTTGTAGACCAGGAAGATCACGTCAGGCGTGTTGTCCTTCATCCACTGCTTGGACGGCTCGTAGCCGGCAAACAGCGGCTGCCAGTAGGCCTCGCCGGTCTTCTTCAGGTCGATCGCGGCGCCGATGGCCGGCACATGCGAGGTATATACGGATGCGGTAATGCGTGCCATGTCACTTGTTCCCTTGTTGACCCTGCGGCTGGCGGTGCGCCTGCGCATCGCCGTCTTCACCGACGTAACGATTGCCTTCAGCCGAACGGCCGCCGGCCAGCATCATCGCGCGGTACTCTTCCTCGGTCATGCCGGTCATGCTGCCGGCCATCTGCTGGAAGCTCTTGCCATCGGTTGCGCCGATCTTGGCGAGGAAGTAGATGTTGCCGCCCAGACGCATGCACCAGTTCAGGTCACGCGCCAGCACGGCTTCCTTCTGCTCTTCCGTCATCGGCCATTCATCCAGATAGGCGCGCTCGTTCGCCTTGAAGCGCTCGCGGTTCTCGGCCTTCATCAGCGACATGCAGAACTGGTTCAGCCAGTAGCCCTTGCGCGATTGATCGGCATCGAAAATGATCGTGCCAGGCACGTCCTCGTACGGTTTTTCCAGCGCCATGCTTATACCTCCTCGGGCCAGTACAGACGCATCGGATTGTCGACCAGCAGCTTCTTCTGCAGTTCGACCGTCGGTGCGATGTGGGGAATGAAATCGACCAGCAGGCCGTCGTCCGGCATGTGATCTTTGAGGTTCGGATGCGGCCAGTCGGTTCCCCACAGCACGCGATCCGGGAATTCCTCGACCACGCGCCGCGCGAACGGCACCACGTCCCGGTAGGCGTTCTGCTCGCCGTCGAGGGCCTTGGGGCCGCTCACCGACAGACGCTCCGGGCAGCTGACCTTGCTCCAGACATTCTTGTGCTCGCGCATGAACTTCAGGAACAGCTCGAACTCGGGACCATCGACCGGCTTGGTGACGTCCGGGCGGCCCATGTGATCGACCACCACGGTCGTGGGCAGCGCGGTGAAGAAGTCCCACAGCTCGGGCAGATCCTGCGCTTCGAAGTAGATGACCACGTGCCAGCCGAGCTTGGCGATGCGGCCGGCGATTTCCATCAGCTCGTCCTTGGGCGTGAAGTCGACCAGGCGCTTGACGAAGTTGAAGCGCACGCCGCGCACGCCGGCGTCGTGCAGTTGCTGCAGCTCTTCATCGGTGATGCTGCGACGAACCGTGGCCACGCCGCGTGCCTTGCCGTTCGAAGCCAGGCAGGCGTCGACCATCGCGCGGTTGTCCGCACCGTGGCAGGTCGCCTGCACGATCACGTTGCGCGCGAAGCCGAGGTGGTCGCGCAGGGCAAACAGCTGCTGCTTGCTGGCATCGCAGGGCGTGTACTTGCGCTCCGGCGCAAACGGGAATTCGGCGCCGGGGCCGAACACGTGGCAATGCGCGTCAACCGCGCCTTCCGGCAGCTTGAAGCGGGGCTTGGTCGGGCCCTGATACCAGTCGAGCCAGCCGGGAGTCTTGGTGAATTCCATGGTTCAGTTCTTTTTCAAGGTGTTGAGAATGCGATCGGCTTCGGTGCGCCAGTCCGGGCTGCGCGCGAAGTCCTTCGTGCCTTTGCGTCCGAACACGCCGGCATCGGCGAGATCGGCCACCCAGGCCTGGCGCTCGGCAGTACCGGATGCCGACCACGGCTCCATGCCGGCTTCGCGCACGGTCTGCGCCACTTCGCGCACTTCCTCGGAACGGCGACGGCCGTGCTCGATGACGCGCTGGAAGAAGTAGGCGCCCTGCTTTTCCCAGTCGATGCCGGGGAAGGTTTCGTACAGCGAGGCGAGCACTTCATTTTCCACGCCGTAGGCACGTGCGGTCGTGAAGCTTTCGATCACCATCGCTTCCAGGCCCTTGATCATCACGCTGCGACACATCTTCACGGCCGAGGCAACGCCGGTCTTGTCCGATGCCACCTTCGATGCGAAACCGATGGCATTGATCAGCGGCTCCAGCG
>JAEZHR010000379.1 GCA_023416415.1 Pseudomonadota bacterium | reverse complement strand
CATCGGCACCAACGAATGCGGCAGCGAGTAATCGGCAGAAAAAATCTCCGATATAAAAATCCCGCTTCAGAAGGACCGGCACCCGGCCCTGCCGGCCGGGCGCTCATCTGGGTCACTGCGCGGAATGCTCCCCCAGACTGCCCTCCCCTCCCAGCACTTTCCACAAGGTGAGGCGATTGATCTGTTCGGCCAGCCTGAGGCTGATCAGGGCTTGCTGTGCTGCATACAGACTGCGCTGGGCATCGAGCACGGTAAGAAAGTTGTCGACCCCGGCCTTGAACCGTGCCTCGGACAACGTGAAGGCCTTCCGGGTCGCGTTCACGACGCCTTCCTGGGCGCCCAGACGCTGCTTCCACTGGGCGCGATCTGCCAGCACGTCAGCCGTTTCCCGGAACGCGACCTGCACCGTCTTCTCATACTGCGCCAGGGCAATGCGTTGATTCGCTTCGGCAAGCGCAACGCCGGCCCGGCTGCGGCCGCCATCGAAAATCGGCATGCGGATCTGGGGCATGAAGCTCCAGGTGCCATTGCCGCTTCCGAACAGCGCATCCAGTTCGCGGCTGCCTGTGCCCAGGTTTCCCGTAAGGCTGATGGTCGGGAACAACGCTGCACGCGCGGCACCAATATTGGCATTCATCGACCGCAGATTGTACTCGGCAGCCTGCACATCCGGTCGGCGCAGCAGGGCTGTCGAAGGCAAAGGCGCCGGCACCTGCAGCAACAGCGTCGTTTGCGCATCCTCGCTGGCCAGCGTGCGCGCAGATGGCAGGAGCCGATCCGGCACCGGCCCTCCTGCGAGCAGCTGCAAGGCATTTCGGCTGCGTTCGACTTGTGCGGTGTACGCGGCCACGTCACCGCGCGCCGCTTCAACCGTCGAAAGATTCTGCGCCAGTACCAGATCCGAAGTAGCGCCAAGTTCGAACATGCGCCGCGTCAGCTCATATGCCTTTTCACGACTGATGAGCGTATCGCGCGCCAGCTGTAGGCGTGCCATGTCGGCAGCCAGTGTGAGCCAGGCATTGCCGACCTCCGCCACCAGAGCGATTTCGACGCTGCGCCGATTGGCATCCGACTGGAGGAATGCCTGAAGCGCCGACTCGTTGAGGTTGCGCACGCGCCCCCAGAAATCGATTTCGTAACTGGTGAAGCCAAGCTGAGCGATGTATTGCTCACTGACGCTCGCGCGTCCGGTATTGCTCAGGTCCGCCGCCGTACGGCTGCGACTGGCCTGCCCCTGAACTGCGACACCGGGCAATCGGTCGGCGCGCGTAATGCCGTACTGGGCGCGAGCGCGCTCTACGCTGTCAACGGCGATGCGCAAGTCCCGATTGTGGGTCAAGGCCACCGCGACCAGTTCTTGAAGTTGGGCGCTCTGTATCCAGCCTTGCTTCTTCGCCAGCGCCAGGCTCGCTTCGCTGGCAACTGCCGCCTCGCCCGCTTGCGCGCCCACGGTCGCGGCCACAGGCAGCACGGGTTGCTCATACCTGGGCGCCAGATTGCAGCCACTCAGCAGGACGGCAGCCGCCGCCAGTACAGAAGACTGCAGGATGGTGACGGATTTCATGCTGCGTGCTCCTGGACGGGGGCGACGGTTGATGGCTCTTCGTCACGCCGTGATCGACTCTTGAACCAGCTGCGCACGAGCAGGAAAAATACCGGCACCATGAACAATCCCAGCACGGTCGAGGCAATCGTGCCGCCGAGCACCGCAGTGCCGATGGCGTTGCGCCCGCCAGCACCGGCCCCCGTACCCAGGACCAGCGGCACCACACCGAAGCCGAAGGCCAGCGAGGTCATCAGGATGGGGCGCAAACGCATCCGCACCGCTTCGACGACTGCCTCGAACAAGGGCCGCCCCGCTTCTTGCCGCTGGACCGCGAACTCGACGATCAGAATCGCGTTCTTCGATGCCAGACCTACCGTTGTCAGCAGGCCCACCTGGAAGTAGACGTCATTGGTCAGGCCACGCGTATACGTGGCCAGCAATGCCCCCACCACGCCGAGCGGCACGGCCAGGATCACCGACAGCGGTACCGTCCAGCTCTCGTACAGCGCAGCCAGACACAGGAACACAAACAGGATCGAGACCGCATACAGCAAAGGCGCCTGCGCACCGGATTGCCGCTCCTGCAGCGAAGCGCCGGTCCACTCATAACCGATGCCGTTGGGCATGGTTTTGAGAATGTCTTCGACCGCCTTCATGGCCGCACCGGAACTCACTCCGGGTGCCGCATTGCCGACGATCTCATAGGCCGGCGCCCCGTTGTAGCGCATCAGCTGCGGCGAACCGTAGGCCCAGTAGGCCTTGGAGAAGGCGCTGAACGGCACCATTTCGCCATTCCTGTTGCGAACGCTCCACTTTCCGATGTCCTGCGGCAGCATGCGATGCGGCGCATCGCCCTGGATGTAGACACGCTTGACGCGGCCGTTATGAATGAAGTCGTTGACATAGGTGCCGCCCATCGCACTGGACAGCACGCTGTTGATGTCGCTGTAGGACAAATTCAGCGCGGCCGCCTTGCGGTCGTCGATGTCCAGCCGAAGCTCGGTCGCGTCGTCCAGGTTGGTGGCACGCACGCTGGTCAGTTCCGGCCGCTTGCGGGCTTCGACAAGGAACCGGTCCTTGGCCGCCACCAGTGCGTCGTGACCCAGACCGTTCAGATCCTTGAGCATGAAGTTGAAGCCGGAGCTGGAGCCCAGGCCGCGCACGGCTGGCGGTTGCATCACGAAGATGCGTGCATCGCGGATGGAAGCCAGTTCCTGCGTGGCGCGATGGGCAACGGCAGCGGCCGACTGCTCCGGCAAGGGACGCTCCTCCCATGTCTTGAGCCGCACGAAGCCGCGCGCCGAGCTCTGGTCACCGCTCAGACCGGTCACCTGGAAAAAGCTCAGTACCTCGGGCTGCTTCTCGAAGTACTGCCGCACCTGGTCCAGCACCTCCTGCAGGCGAGCATCGGCTGCGCCCGCCGGGAGGTTGACGTTCACATAGACGAAACCCTGGTCTTCGTCCGGAAGAAAGGACGTCGGCAGGCGGTTCATCAACACGAACACCGCAGCCAGAATGGCCAGGAAGATCACCGCCATGCGCTTGGTACGCCGCAGAACCCAGCCGACCTGGTTCTGATATCGCGTTGCGGTCGCATCGAAATGATGGTTGAACCAGTTGAAGAAACGATCATTCAGGCCGAGCAGGCCGCGACGCACCGGCCTTTCATGGCCGCCGCCGGAAGTCGGTTTCAGGATGCTGGCACACAGCGCAGGCGTGAGCGTGAGCGCCACGAACACCGAAAACGCCATGGCCGCGACAATCGTGATGGAAAACTGGCGGTAGATCACCCCTGTGGAGCCGCCAAAGAATGCCATCGGCACGAATACGGCCGACAAGGTGACGCCGATGCCGATGAGCGCCGGCGTGATTTCGCGCATTGAGCGCCGGGTTGCCTCCTTGGGCGACAGACCGGTCTCGTGCATGACGCGCTCGACGTTCTCGACCACCACGATGGCATCGTCGACCAGCAGGCCGATCGCCAGCGCCATGGCGAACATGGTCAGCGTGTTGATGGAATAGCCAGCCACTGCCAGCACGCCGAACGTACCCAGCAGCACCACGGGCACGGCAATCGCCGGGATCAGCGTGGCACGGAAGTTCTGCAGGAAGATGAACATCACGATCACCACCAGCAGCATCGCTTCGGCCAGCGCCTTGACCACCTCCGTGATCGACGCCTTCACGAATGGCGTGGAGTCGGAGCTCACGAAGTAATCGATCTCGTTGGGGAAGAAGGGCTTGAGTTCGGCCAGCTTCGCCGAAACGGCATCCGCGACATCCATCGCGTTCGCACCGTCGGCCAGCACGATGCCAAGACCCGCCCCCGCCATGCCGTTGAGACTGCCCTTGACGGTGAGGTTGTCCGGTCCGAGCTCGACGCGTGCGACATCCTTGATGGTGACGACCGAGCCGTCCGGCGAAGACTTGAGGACAATATTCTCGAACTGCTCAACAGACTGCAGCTTGGTACGCGCCGTGATGGTGGCATTGAGCTGTTGCCCCGGAACCGCCGGCAATGCGCCGAGCTGCCCTGCCGAAACCTGAACGTTCTGGGAATTGAGTGCACTCACCAGGTCGGACGGTATCAACGCATATTTCTCCATCAGCGCCGGGTCCATCCAAATGCGCATGGAATAGCTGGTGCCGAAGACGTTGATGTCGCCGACGCCGTCCAGACGGCCAATGACGTCGACGATGCTGGTGTTCAGGAAGTCGCCGATGTCCACCTGGGTCATCGCCGGATCGGTGGAGAAGAAGCTATACGTGACGAGAAAGTCCTGACCGCCCTTGTTGACGAATACGCCACGGCTCTTCACCGCTTCCGGCAGACGGTTCATGGCCGCCTGCAGCTTGTTCTGCACCTGCACCTGAGCCACGTCGATGTCGGTACCGGGAGCAAAGGTCAGCGTGGTGCGCGAGCGCCCGGATGCATCCGAGGTCGAGCTCATGTAGAGCATGTTGTCGATGCCCTTGAGCTGCTGCTCGATGATCTGGGTCACCGAGTTTTCGACGGTCTCGGCGGAGGCGCCGGTGTACTGGGCGCCGATCGTCACGCGCGGGGGAGCGATGTCCGGATACTGCTCCAGCGGCAGGGTGAAAATCGACAGCAAGCCCGCCAGCATGATGACGATGGCAATGACCCATGCAAAGATGGGCCGATTGATAAAGAACTGTGCCATGAGCGGCGACCTTCGCGATTATTGCCGGGCACCGGCCGCACGCAGCGCGGCAGCGGTGGCCTTGGGGTCCACCGGCTTGGGACCGGTTCGGGTACTGAGATCGATTTCCACGACCTTTGCCTTGTCGCCTGGCTTGACCCGCTGGAAACCATCGACGATCACGCGCTCGCCCGCCTGCAGACCGCTGTCGAGCAGCCAGTACGTCCCCATCGCGCGCGCCAGTTCCACTTCGCGCTTTTCCACCTTGTCTTCGCCATTGATGACCAGCACGCTCGCGCGCCCTTTCACGTCGCGCACGACCGATTGCTGCGGAACCAGAATCGCCTCCGGCGCCAGACCGGTCGGCAGTTGCGCCTGCACGAACATACCGGGCATCAGCACGCCGTCGGGGTTGGGCACGACAGCGCGCAAGGTGACCGTGCCCATCGTGGCGTTGACGATCAGGCCGGAAAACTTCAGCTTGCCTTCGTGCGGATACTCGCGTCCGTTCTCCAGACGAATGCGTACCGGCACGTGTCCGCCGGCAACCTTCTGGTAACGGCCTGCAGCCCAGTCTTCACGCAACTGAAGCAGCTCTGCCGTGGACTGCGTAAAGTCCACGTACATCGGATCCATCTGCACGATCTCCGTCAGGGGTGTGGCCTGGTTGGCCGTGACCAGGGCGCCGGGCGTGACGCTGGACACCGTGATGCTCCCGGAAATGGGGGCCTCGATGCGGCTGTACTTCAGATTGATGCGCGTGGTTTCCAGATGTGCCTTCGCGACCGCGACTTCGGCGGCAGCCTGCTTCGCCGCAGCCTCGCTCTCCTCGAAGGCTTGCTGGCTGATGGCTGCAATCTTGACCAGCTCCGCATTGCGACGCGCGTTGGCTTCCAGCGTGCGCTGGCTGGCTTCGGCCTTGGCCAGCGCGGCAGCAGCACTGGCTTCAGCCGCGCGCAGCGCCGCAGCGTCGATCTGATATAGCGGCTGCCCCTGCTTGACCGTCGCACCTTCGGTGAACAGGCGCTTCTCCACGATGCCCGATACCTGGGGACGCACTTGCGCAATCATGTAGGCATGCGTGCGTCCGGGCAAAGTCGTGTCCAGCTCCCGGCTCTGCTTCTGCAGAACAACCACGCCGACTTCGGGAAGCGCGGCCTTCGCTGCAGGAGGAGCGTCTTTCTGGCTACACCCCACGAGCACCAAGGCACTCAAGCCCAGCAGCATAGCCGCGAATACGCGGTTTCCGGTTTGCTGCAGGCTCGAAGAAGAAAGGCTGACCGGCGGGCGAATCGTCGTATGTATCTGGACTTGATCTGATGTCATGAATGCAATGGCAATACGTAGGAGCCGGCCACGGGGGCAGGAGAAGAGTTTCCTGTCGGAACAAATGGGTCGCGGAATTATATCCGGGCTGCCCGGATCGCATGGAGAGCTTCGAAATCGCCCGGAAATCCGCGATGTATGAGAGGAAAAAATGAATGAATCAATCGGCATCAATCGCCTTGCGAGATGCCTGAACGTCCAGCCGAATGCCAAAGCAAAAAGGGCCTGCCTCGTGAGGCAGACCCTTTTTTATGTGCGTCGAATTCTGGTGGACGGTACAGGGATTGAACCTGTGACCCCTGCCGTGTGAAGGCAGTGCTCTACCGCTGAGCTAACCGTCCGAAGTCCAAGATTATGGCACAGTGATTTGCGCCACGCAACGAATTCATGCAACTTCCTGCGACTCTTCTTTCGGTGGCGTGCGCCAGATGCAGGCACCCCTGGTTTCCTTGTCCAGCTCGTCGAGCAGCAGCTCGTGCTGCGCGACTTCATCACCACTCGCCTTGAGCACGATGACTTCGCCAATCGGCGCGGCATCAAGCACGGCGATGCCGCCGGCATCCTCATCCCCGCCCAGATCCATGCTCAGGCTGTTCTGGCCGCGTGTCATGGCGAGGTACACCTCGGCCAGCAGTTCGGCGTCGAGCAAGGCGCCGTGCAACAGGCGATGCGCATTCGAGATGCCGTATCGGTCGCACAAGGCATCGAGCGAATTGCGCTTGCCCGGATACATCTCCTTGGCCTGCACGAGCGTATCCGTCACCATCGACACGTGCTGATCGAATGCCGGCAATCCCAGCCGATCGAATTCTGCATCGAGAAAGGCCAGGTCAAACGGCGCGTTGTGGATGATGATCTCGGCGTCGCGCACGTACTCGATCAACTCGGTGGCGATCTCGGCAAACTTCGGCTTGTCCGACAAAAATTCCGTCGTCAGGCCGTGCACCGCGAGCGCCCCTTCTTCGGAGTCGCGCTCCGGGTTGATATACATGTGGAAGTTGTTGCCGGTCAGCTGGCGATTGACGATTTCGACGCATCCGATTTCGATGATGCGGTCACCCGAACGCGCGTTAAGGCCGGTGGTTTCTGTATCAAGGACGATCTGGCGCATGAAGTGTCCGGAGGCACCGGCGTTGCCGGTGCGTTAGTGAATGCGGCGCGACTGCGCGAGTCATCACACGCGTCGCGAGAAAATCATGAATGAGCAAGACTTGCAGCGGCGTCATGCCGCAGGTTGCCGCCGAATGTAGCACAAGGCTCAGCACTTCGAGACGGAAGCAACCCCGAGATTTGCAAGTGCATCGGCACGCTCGTTGCCGTCATGCCCCGCATGTCCGCGCACCCAGCGCCACTGCACCTTGTGCTGAGCCTGAGCGGCATCAAGCGCCTGCCAGAGGTCCGCATTCTTCACGGGCGCCTTGGCAGCCGTCTTCCAGCCGCGCGCCTTCCAGCCGTGTATCCATTCGCTGATTCCCTTCTGCACATACTGGCTGTCGGTGTGCAGGATGACGTCGCACGGGCGCTTCAGCACCAGGAGTGCCTCGATCACCGCACGCAGCTCCATGCGATTGTTGGTCGTGTGCGGCTCGCCGCCGAACATCTCCTTGACATGCTCGCCGGCAATCAGCAAGGCTCCCCATCCGCCGGGGCCGGGATTTCCCTTGCACGCCCCGTCGGTATAAATCTCTATCTTGTCCATTCTCTACTTGTGTTTGTGAATGCGATGCGTGGCCGGCACGGCTTGGCGCGAACGCGTGGGCTTGCTGCTCCATGCCGGCCCGATCAGACGCATGCCGCGCACACGCTTGATGGCCTGGACGATGTAGACGGCGCCGAGGAAGGGCCACCAGCGTTCACCTGCACGCTCCATGAAAGCAAAGCGCTGCAGCCATTTTTCGGTTCTGCATGGCGGCGCGTAGCAGCCATAGTGCCCACGGTTGACTTCCATGCTCAAGAGCTTGAGCCAGTCCTTCAGGCGCGGCAGGCTGATGAATTCACCGTCTTCCGGTAGAAAAGGTCGCCCCCCGGCGCGACCGACGATCTGGCGCAGCCCCCACAGGCTGGCCGGATTGAAGCCGCAGACGATGACCTGACCTTCCGGGATCAGCACCCGCTCGACTTCGCGCAGTACCTGGTGTGGTTCAGCGGCAAATTCCAGCACATGCGGCAGAACAACGAGATCCAGGCTCTGGGAGGCAAACGGCAGTTCGGCGAAATCGTGCACGACCACGACCGGCGGCGGCAGATCCGAATCTGGATCTGGCAGACGGGTGTCGGTCAGCCATTTGTTCGGCATGCGGCTATCGCGCAGGGCATGCAGTTGCGGCAGGCCAATCTGCATCGCATTGAATCCGAAGATGTCAGCCGTGAGCATGTCCAGCCGCGCCTGCTGCCACGCCTTGACGTAGCTGCCCACCGCCGTGTCGAGCCAGGGACCGACGGCTATAATGGTATTTTCCGGCGACGGCTGATCCATCTTATGCTGCATGTATTGACTGTTCCGGCCTTTCAGGACAACTACCTTTGGCTGATCCACGACGGTACGCACGCTGCCGTGGTCGACCCCGGCGATGCGGCGCCTGTCCTCGCGGCCCTGGACGCACACCATCTTTCCCTGGCCGCTATTCTACTGACACATCACCACCCTGACCATGTCGGCGGCGTCGGGAAGCTGCTGCAGCGCTTCAAGGTACCGGTCTACGGTCCGGCTGATGAAGCCATTCCGGAAGTCACGCATGGCCTGCGCGAAGGCAACATCGTTGAACTTGCACTGCCGCCGTTGCGACTGCAGGTGATCGATGTTCCCGGCCACACACGAGGCCACATCGCCTACCATTCCGTGGATCAGGGCTGGCTGTTCTGCGGCGACACGCTGTTCGCCGGCGGGTGCGGACGTCTGTTCGAAGGCACACCGGAACAGATGATCTCCTCGCTGGACAAGCTGACCGCCTTGCCCGACTCGACGCAGGTCTTTTGCGCACACGAGTACACAGTCTCCAATCTGCGATTTGCGCTGGAGGTTGAGCCTTCCAACGCAAGACTTCAGCAACGCATGCGGGACGAGCAGGCGCGTCGCGCACGCGGCGAAGCGACAATACCAAGCACTGTCGGCATCGAAAAGGCCACGAACCCCTTCCTGCGTTGCCAGGAACCCGAGATCGCCGAACGTCTCATTGCGGCCGGACATGTTTCTTCTCAGGAACCAATTGCCGTTTTTGCTGCCTTAAGAAACTGGAAAAATACCTATCGTTGAGCTTGCGCAGGCCTGTGGCTCGCGCGCGTCTTGACGTGGCAAAAGAAGCTTACGTACACTTCGTCGCTTTGCCCGAGATCGTCTCGCTCAAGGGCGGCGACTGGGGCCGTACAACCTGATCTCGCGAGGACCCATGCATCCGCCGAAAAGAAGTTTCCGAAGTATTGTCATTCCGCTTCTTTTCAGTCTTTCCGGCCCTGTCCTCGCGACCGACATCACCCTTCCCTTCCGCACCTTGTCCCAGCTCGAAGGCGTTGCCTCGCCCTACGATCCGGATGATCCGATCGGCCACTGGCTGATGATGGAAGA
>JAEZHR010000287.1 GCA_023416415.1 Pseudomonadota bacterium | reverse complement strand
CTTCGCCGAGGCTGCGGTGTTTCGATATGTCGAAGCAGGTCAACTGCAGTTCGTCGCTGGCCAGCAGCACGCGCGTCGGATCTTCGCGCATCCACGCCCAGGCGTTGCGCTCCTGCTCGGACAAGGGCGCCAGATAGCTGAAGTGCACCAGGGGGCGGCGGCTGAAAAGCAGGTGTTGCTCCTTGAATGCCAGCAGGCCGACTTCGGATGCGGGCCGTACGGTCTGTTCGAGACGCTGCATCACCTGTTCGGGCGTGCGATACGGATTTGCCGCGGGCAAGACCAGGAGCGCCAGGCACAGCCAGACGGCGAGGCTGGTCAGCGCGAGCTGTTCCAGTACGGGACGTCGCCGCGTCAGCCAAAGCAGCAGGGGCGTCGCCAATCCGATGATGGCAAGGCCGGGTGCCAGTGCTTCGATCGCATCCAGATACGGTTGCGCCTTCGGCGGCAAGTAGGCGGGGGCAAGCAGGGCAAGTGCCGCGAGCACCAGCACAAGCAGCGCAAGCATGCATGTGAGCAGGCGCAGCAGCAGCACCGTGATGGGCTTGCCGCCCGGCGGGTCTCCGCGTTCCCAGACATAGGCAACGGCCAGGCTGAGCATGGGCAGTGCGGGCAGGATGTAGACATCGCGCTTGCCGGAGCTGGCCGAGAAGAAAAGCAGTACTAGTCCGACCCAGACCAGCAGCACGCGCAGAGGCGGGTTGCTGCCCCACATGCGAACGAAGCGTGGCGCCTCCAGCGCGCACAGCACGGCGAGCGGCAACCATGCTACCGGAATGGCCGTGGTGAGGTAGAAGTGCCAGGGTTTGACGTGATGCCAGGCGCTGGTGTAGCGCTCGGCGGTCTGCCGAAACAGCAGTTCGTCGCGGTAGGCCAGCAGGTCGGAATTGCCGCTGGCTTCGACGGCCAGCCACATCGGCACCAGCCAGAGCGCGAGCGTCGCGAGCATCAGCGCAGGTCCCCACCACAGGCGTGCGCGCCAGGGCTTCTGCTCCGATGCCCCGTTCGCATTCTTCGCCCATGCCGCCAGCGGCAGAAGCATCAGCATCGGGAGAAAGCCGACCCCCTTGCTCATGATGCCCATTGCCATCGCCACCCAGACCACTGCATACCAGCCCCAGCTCGGCCCCAGCAGGAAATGGCGGATCAGGCCATAGCAGCCGAGCGTGATCCAGAAACAGGCGAGCGCGTCGATCTGTGCCGTTTTCGCCTGCAGCAGGAACTGCGGCGTCAATAGCAGCACGAGCACCGCGGTCCGCCCGATGTCGATGCCCCATAACCGCCTGCCCAGGTCCAGCACCAGCCACAGCGTGCCCAATCCGGCCAGCGCGGAGGGGAGCAGGAAGGCAATTCTCAGTTCGCCGACGAGGGCGTAGAAGAAGGCGATGAGCCACATGAAGAGCGGCGGCTTGTCGGGGTAGGGTTCGCTGCCGCGGGTCGGAAACAGCCATTGTCCGGATTCCAGCATTTCGCGTGCGACCTGCACATAGCGGGGCTCATCGGAAGGCCAGGGGTCGCGCAGGCCGATGCCGGCGAACAGCACCACGACGGCAAGTGCCATGATCCAGGGCCAGTACCCGGCAGCGCAGCCAGTGCTAGCGCTGACTATGGACGGCGTGCGCATGATGCTCTTCGCGGATGGCCTGCAAGCGCTGCTTGAAGCCATGGTGATACAGATAGAAGGCAAGCGCGCTGGACAGCACGAGCAACAGCAGACTGATCCAGAACTGAGTCGCATCCTGCAGGGCGACGCCCGCACCCGCATAGCTGAACAGCAGCATCTGCGGCAGGTAGCCGAGCAGGCTCCCCCACAGCAGCGCAGGAAGGCTAAGGCCGGTGAGGGCAATGGCGATGTTGGTCAGGAGGTTGCTGCCTACCGGCATGAGCCGGACCATGCAAATCCATAGCCAGCTGTCGCCGGCCAGCAGGCGTTGCAGCATCGCGATGCGCTCTCCATGACGTTTGCGCATGCGTTCCATGGCGATGCCGCGCACCCATGCCACCACCAGCAATGCGCCCATGACTGTGATCGCCGTGCTGACGAGGGCGCCGGAGAAACCGCCCAGCAGATAGCCGCAGCTGAAGGCAAGAAACTGGCGCGGGCCCCCGAGTGCGGTGTAAAGCGCCCCAACGGCGACAAAGAGCGGCCACGCAACCAGCCAATGGCGCTGAAACAATCGTTCGAGCAGTTCCCGTTCCGAGTAGGAACCCCACCAGCCGAGGTGCAGCGACAGCGCAGCCAGGCTGAGCAGCAGGGTCAGCAGCAGCGGCTTGAGCAGCAGTTTGCGTTCCGTCTTCAACGCAGTACTTCCTCGCGCACGTCTGCCATCGGGTTGTTGGCTTCCAGGCGCTCGATGGCCGGCAGGCGCGTGCGGCGGATCAGCCAGCGCACCCCCATCAGATCGACGATGCCGACCCACAGACGGTTCCAGGCGGTGTACTTCGACACGCCTGCGGCCCGATGCCGGTGATTGACCGGCACGACCTCGATCGCGCCGCCGATGCGCTTGACCAGCGCAGGCACGAAGCGATGCATGTGATCGAAGTCGGGCAGGGCCATCCAGGTCGCGCGCGGCAGCAGCTTGAGTCCGCAGCCGGTATCGGCAACGCCGTCGTCCAGAATGCGGCGTCGCACGGCGTTGGCGATGCGTGACTGAATCTTCTTCCAGCGCGTGTCGCGGCGCTTCCTGCGTTCGCCGGCGACGCAGAAATGCCCATGGGATGACGCCATGGGCAGTGCCCGCGCGATGAGAGCGGGAATGTCGGCCGGGTCGTTCTGGCCATCCCCGTCTATCGTGATCAGAAATCGTCCGGCGGCGTGCCGCGCGGCTGTCCACAAGGCGCTGGTCTGGCCCGTGCTGCGCGCGTGCCGGATCAGCAGCGCCGGTACCGCGAGTTCGCGCGAGCAACGCAGGAAAACCTCCCCGGTGTCGTCGCTGCTGCCGTCGTCCACCAGCACGACCTCGTATGGATACCTGGATTCCAATGCAGCCTGGATCTCCCCGATGAGGCGGCCAATGTTGCCCGCCTCGTCTCTGGCCGGGATCAGGACGGACGCCACGGGCGTTTCCGGTGACAGCGATCCGGTTCGGGCGGATGGATGCTCCGGTATCGAGGCGGAAGACATGGGCGATGCGGTGGTTCAGTCGCTGCCGTACAGGTCGCGCGTGTAGACCTTGTGCGCAACATCGCGCAGCGCAGCCGACATGCGATTGCTTACGATCAGGTCGGCATCGCGCTTGAAGGCCGCCAGATCGCGCTCAACGCGGGCATCGCAGAAGCGTTCCGCGTTCAGCGCAGGTTCGTGCACCGTGACTTCGACACCGGCCTCCATGATCCGGTTCATGATGCCAAGAATGCTGGAGGCACGGAAATTGTCGGTGCCGCTTTTCATGATCAGACGGTGTATCCCGACCCGCTTCGGTCTGCGCGCAAGGATGTCTTGCGCGATGAAGTCCTTGCGTGCGCTGTTGGACGCGATCACGGAGCGGATCAGCGCATGCGGTACTTCGCGGTAACTGGTCAGCAATTGCCTGATGTCCTTGGGCAGGCAGTATCCACCGTAGCCGAAGGAGGGATTGTTGTAATGGCTGCCGATGCGCGGGTCGAGGGAGACCGCCTCGATGATGCGGCGCGTGTCCAGTCCATTGGCCATGGCAAAGGTATCGAGCTCGTTGAAGAAGGCGACGCGCATGGCGAGGTAGGCATTGGCGAAGAGCTTGATGGCTTCGGCTTCGCCTGGCTCGGTGAGCAGGACCGGAACGTCCTTGCGCATGGCGCCCTGCAACAGCAGTTCGGCAAACAGGCGCGCACGTTCGGAACGCTCGCCGACAACGATTCGTGCGGGAAACAGGTTGTCGTGCAGGGCACGGCCTTCGCGCAGGAATTCAGGGCAGAACAGCAGGCGGTCGCAAGCAAGGGCTTGGCGTGTGTGCTGCACGTAGCCAACCGGAATGGTCGAGCGGATGACCATCACCGCGTTCGAATTGATGGCCATCGCGTCGCGGATCACGCTTTCAATCGCGGCCGAGTTGAAGGAGTGAGTCACCGGATCATAGTCCGTCGGCACGGCAATCACGATGAAGTCGGCGCTTTCGTAGGCTTCTTCCCGGCTCAGCGTCGCATGCAGGCTGAGCTGCTTTTCCGCGAGAAAGGTCTTCAGTTCCGGATCGGCGAACGGCGCCTCGCGCCGGTTGATGCGCTCCACACGCTCCGGCACGATGTCCAGCGCCACCACGTTGTGGTGCTGGGCCAGCAGCACGCTGTTTGAAAGGCCTACGTAACCGGTACCTGCAATGGCAATTTTCATGCTGAAAGGAAATCGACGTGTTGCAGGGGCCGGATGGCATGTTCGAGCGGCGCGCAGCAACATGGCATCCGTCAAATGACTGGTTGGTCTGTCAGGTCACCCTGGCCACCGTAGCCGGTGCCGACGCCTGGGCTCAACGGTTCATCGATTCAGAATGGGTCGAGCATAGTGAAGGTCGGTGTGCTCGCCTTGAATTGCGTCAAGTACCGTCGCTGGCGGCGCGCCAAGGGGCAGGGGATCAGGGCAAGTGCGCTGCGGCGGCGACGCCTATAATGGCCTGCTGGATCCCCTCGCTCTTCCTGGGCGCAATCCACCCATCCTCTGCCATGGCATGAACTTCCCTTTCGACCCTCTGCTTGCGCTCTTGCCCTTGCTGATGCTGACGCCGGTGGTGGCCGGAGCGGTCGAACCCGGAGAATTCGAAAGCGCGCGTGCCGCGCTCGAATCCGGAGCAATCCAGCCTCTGCAACGTGTGCTCAAGCGTCTGGAGTCGACCTTCCACGCTCAGGTGGTGGAGGCCGAACTGGAACGGCACGGCGGGCGCTGGGTCTATGAAATCAAGTTGCTGCCCGCTAATGAACCGATGCGGGAACTGAAGGTGGATGCCCGCAGCGGTGTCGTTCTGGAACGAAATGACCACAATGCTGCGCGCGAGCGCGGCGGCGAGCGTGGCCGGGAACGGGAGAGGCGCTGAAGTCGTGATGCCATCCCGCCAGTCCC
Source organism: Pseudomonadota bacterium (assembly GCA_023416415.1). Lineage (GTDB taxonomy): Bacteria > Pseudomonadota > Gammaproteobacteria > Burkholderiales > Burkholderiaceae_D > Noviherbaspirillum. The sequence goes on along the minus strand of JAEZHR010000287.1, from coordinate 1,199 downwards.
GTTGCCAGTCGAGTTTCCACGGTCGCTGGGCACAGTTGCGCAATCCGCACGTGCGTGCGCTCGCCTGGCTGCTGGACGCGCCCGGCCTGCTCGATGCCCAGGCGGAACAATGGGCCGGGCGGGTCGCCACCCTGGGGCCTGCGGACGACGCCACAGTTGCCCGGCTGGAAGCACTTGACCGCAACGGCGACGCCATTGAAGCATTCCTGAATGTCCAGCCGCTGACCCGCCTCGGGCGCTACGCCGAGAATCTCCTTGCCTGGCATCTGCGCAGCGAAGACCGTTTGGTCGCGCAGAACCTCCAGGTACGCGATGCACGCCAGCAGACCGTCGGCGAGTTCGATTTCCTCTTGCGCGACGGCGACTCGCTGGTGCACTGGGAATTCGCAACCAAGCTCTACCTCCTGCAGACCGACGGCAGCGACCACGTGGCCGACTACTTCGTCGGTCCCAGTCTTGCCGACACGCTCGGCGCAAAGATTCGAAAGATCATGGAGCGGCAGCTGTTGCTGGCCTGGCATCCGAATGCTGCGGCGGTGCTTCCGCAAGCCGTGGCGCACGCGCAGGCGCTGGTCAAGGGTTGGCTGTTCTATCACATCGATACACCGGAGCTGCCGCTACCACCGGGCATCGCGCCGTCCCATTGCCGCGGATTCTGGTGCGGGCTGGACGAGCTGCCCCGGTACGCGCCGCGCTATGCCATTCTGCCGCGCCTTGAATGGCTGGCTCCGGCTCGGGCGCAGGAGGGACAGGGTGTGGATCACGCGGGACTCGTGAAGTCCTTGTCCGCGCACTTCGGCGCTGGCGGTGCGCCGGTACTGGTGGCCTTGCTCGAACCGGTTGCCGGCGAGCTGCGCGAGTTCGATCGTGGCTTCGTCGTGCCGAGCGACTGGCGCGCGCGCGCACGCCAATGCCTCACGGCCTGAGCTGCTCCGGTAGAATGGTCGTGGTTGCTTGCGAACAGCAATCGTTTCAATTCCGCCCCGGCAGGCATGCCGTTTCGTCAAGCTTGCCCGCCTTGCATCCCGCGCCATGTCCAGACCGCTGACTGCCACCATCCACCTCCCGGCCTTGCGCCACAACCTTGCGCTCGCGCGGCGACATGCGGGCACGGCCCGGGTCTGGGCCGTGGTCAAGGCCTGTGCCTATGGACACGGCCTGGAGCGCGCATTGCGCGCCTTTGCCGACGCCGACGGTTT
>JAEZHR010000253.1 GCA_023416415.1 Pseudomonadota bacterium | reverse complement strand
CGCTTATGCCGCGTCGCGCGATGCACGCTTGCGTTCATGCTCCTTCAGGAAGCGCTTGCGCAAACGGATGCTCTTCGGCGTGATCTCGACCAGCTCGTCGTCCTCGATGAACTCCACCGCATATTCCAGCGAGAGCTGAATCGGCGGCACCAGGCGCACCGCTTCATCCGTTCCGGAAGCGCGCACGTTGGTCAGTTGCTTGCCCTTGCTCGGATTGACGATCAGATCGTTGTCGCGCGAGTGGATGCCGATGATCATGCCTTCGTAGATCGGATCGTTGTGGCTGACGAACATGCGGCCGCGATCCTGCAGCTTCCATAGTGCATAGGCGACGGCGGTACCATCTTCCTGCGAAATCAGAACGCCGTTGCGACGTCCAGCCAGCTCGCCCTTGCCCGTGTCGACCGGCGCGTAGTCGTCGAAAATGTGGCTCATCAGGCCGGTGCCGCGCGTCAGGGTCATGAATTCGGACTGGAAGCCGATCAGGCCGCGTGCGGGAATCCGGTACTCGAGACGCACACGACCCTTGCCATCTGGTTCCATGTTCTGCAGGTCGCCGCGACGACGGCCCAGTTCCTCCATGACGCCGCCCTGGTGACCTTCTTCGATGTCCACGGTCAGCAGTTCATATGGCTCGCACTTGACGCCGTTGATCTCCTTGAATACCACGCGCGGGCGCGACACAGCCAGCTCGTAGCCTTCGCGGCGCATGTTTTCCAGCAGGATCGTCAGGTGCAGTTCGCCGCGGCCTGAAACTTCGAAGGTCGTTTCATCGTCGGTTTCCTTCACGCGCAGCGCGACGTTCGACTTCAGTTCGCGTTCCAGACGTTCGCGAATCTGGCGGCTGGTAACGAACTTGCCTTCGCGGCCCGCCAGTGGCGAGCTGTTGACCATGAAGTTCATCGTCAGCGTCGGCTCGTCGACCTTCAGCATCGGCAGTGCATCCGGAGCGTCCACCGCGCAAACGGTGGAACCGATGCCGATTTCTTCAATGCCGTTGATCAGAACGATGTCGCCGGCCTGCGCTTCATCGACCAGCACGCGTTCCAGTCCCTTGAATTTCAGCACCTGATTGATGCGCGCTTTGATCGGCGTAGAGTCCGGACCATCCATCACCACCACGTCCTGCAGCGCCCGTACACGACCGCGCTTGATGCGACCGATGCCGATCTTGCCGACGTAGGAAGAATAGTCCAGCGAGGAAATCTGCAGCTGCAGCGGACCGTCGGGATCGTCGTCACGGACCGGAACGTGCTGCAACACGGCATCGAACAGCGGACGCAGGTCGCCAGAGCGCACGCTCGAATCCAGTCCCGCATAGCCATTCAGACCCGACGCGTACACCACCGGGAAGTCAAGCTGCTCTTCGGTTGCACCCAACTTGTCGAACAGCTCGAAGGTCGCATTGATCACCCAGTCCGGACGTGCGCCCGGACGATCGATCTTGTTGATCACCACGATCGGCTTCAGCCCCAGGCCAAGCGCCTTGCGCGTGACGAAACGCGTCTGGGGCATCGGTCCTTCGACCGCGTCTACCAGCAGCAGCACCGAGTCGACCATCGACAGCACACGTTCGACTTCACCGCCGAAGTCAGCGTGACCGGGCGTGTCGACGATGTTGATGTGGGTGCCTTCGTACTCCACCGCGCAGTTCTTCGAAAGGATGGTGATGCCGCGTTCCTTTTCGATGTCGTTGGAATCCATCACGCGAGTGTCGACCTGCTGGTTTTCACGGAAGGTGCCGGACTGGCGCAGCAGCTGGTCCACGAGCGTGGTCTTGCCGTGGTCGACGTGGGCAATGATGGCGATGTTGCGAAGAGCGCGTTTGGTGTTTGACATGGATGAATAACCGGATTTCGGGGAACCGAAGATTTTACCATGCTGCGTTGCAGGAAACGTGCAAAACCATTGCAATTCAATGGGTTGCGCTAGCACAAGGGATGGGTGATTCGACCGCCCGTCTCGCAACGCGTTCGTCCTCCCATAGTCCTAGGACCAGATTCGATCCGAGGAGGAAGCCATGGCATTGACACTCAATTCACCCGCCTTTGCTGCGGGCGGAGACATCCCTTCCATTTACACTTGCGAAGGCGACAACATCTCGCCTCCATTACAGTGGACCGGCGTGCCGGCCGGCACAAAAAGCCTGGCATTGATCGTCGAAGATCCTGATGCACCCGATCCGGCGGCACCGCAGCGCATCTTCACGCACTGGGTGCTGTATGACATTCCCTCCAACTCCACCGGCCTTGCCCCCGGCGTGGAGTCGAAGCTGTTACCGCCCGGTACACGTGAAGGCTATAACGACTTTAAGCGCGCGAATTACGGCGGCCCCTGCCCACCAATCGGCCGCCACCGGTATTTCTTTCGTCTGTATGCGCTTGACATCGAATTCCCCGACCTGGGCGCTGCCGGTCGGATTGAACTGCTGCAGGCCATGCACGGCCACATCCTGGAGCAGGCCGAGCTCGTCGGCCACTATCAGAAAAAGACCAAGTAAGCGCCCGTCGTCAGGCGCCCTGTCCCTGAAACAGCATCAGCGCACCATCCACCACGATGGTCGCGCCATGGATGTAACGCGCTTGTCCGGATGCGAGGAATACGGCCACGTGAGCAATTTCTTCCGGTCGGGCCGCACGTTTCATCGGAATCGACTGCACCTGTTCTTCCAGCACCTTTGGATCGTCAATGGCGGACTGGTTCATCGGCGTAAGCACCATGCCGGGCGCGATGTTGTTGACGTTAATGTCGCTCTCCGCCAGCTCCAGAGCCAGTGTCGTCGTCAGGTTGCGCAAGCCGCCCTTGGACACGTCATAGGCGGAAGCGCCGGCACGCGGAATTTCCTGATGCACGCTTGTGACGTTCAGGATTGTTCCGTGCTTTCCACTGCCTTCGAGTGCACGGATAAACGCGCGGCAGAAATAGAACGGGCCGAACAGATTGGTGCGCAACGTGTCCTTCCAGTCCTCGTCGGTCATGTCCTTGACAGGCTTTCCGAGAGCATCGATGCCCGCATTGTTGACCAGAATCGTGGGCGTGCCGATCGTGGCGCATGCATCTCGGAACAGTACCTGGACGTTCTTCGATGCGCGCTGATCTGTCTGGTAGACAGTCGCCTTGCGTCCCGCCAGTTCCACTTGCTGAGCTGTATGCCCGGCGCCCTCGCGGTCATGCAAATAGGTGATGATCACGTCGGCTCCTTCGCGAGCGAAGGCAATCGCCGTGGCCTGGCCGATGCCGGAATCGGCTCCCGTCACGATCGCAAGTTCGCCCTTCAGTCGCTGCTCGCTCATGGCCTGCCTCTTCTACGGTCGGGAAAAGGTCGCGCAAGGATCATGCAACACATGCGTACCTTATGATTCAGACATCGCTGGGCGGTTCCTCACAGCCAGTGACTGGCACAGACGATGCATCCGGATGTCGGCCAACCGCACAGGAGGGTCGGCGGATGACATCGCGAACGGAGAACAGTACGCGCCCCGTACGTATTGCCCCCACAGGGCTCGAAGGATTGCTGGGCATGACCGAGGATGCGCGCGGTCTGGTGATCTTTGCTCACGGCAGCGGCAGCGGACGCTTCAGCCCGCGCAACAACCATGTGGCGCAGGGCCTGCGCGAGAATGCCTGCGCCACACTGTTGCTGGATCTGCTGCGCGCGGATGAGGAAAACGATCGGAGCAAGATATTCGACGTTTCCCTGCTGGCCATGCGCCTCATGGAAGCTGCGTCATGGGCCCGTAGCCAACCGGACATCGGCGCACTTCCAATCGGCCACTTCGGCGCCAGCACCGGTGCCGCGGCCGCCCTACTGGCAGCCGCCCGGGCACCTGAACACATCACGGCCATCGTCTCACGCGGAGGGCGCCCTGACCTTGCAGGAGATGCATTGTCAATCGTGCGGGCGCCAACACTGTTGATCGTGGGCGAACTGGATGATCCGGTCGTCGAGCTGAACCGCCAGGCGCTGGCCCGGCTGACCGTGGAAAAGGATCTTGTGATCGTTCCGGGCGCCACCCATCTGTTCGAGGAAGCGGGCGCGCTTGATTGCGTGCTCGGGCATGCAGTCACGTGGTTCGTCCGCCACTTCCGGCCAGCCTGATCAGCTCGCGACCAATCTCTCCGGAGCCAGCAAGCCGTGCTCCTGCACAATCGCACTACCCAGCAGGCGCGCGCTGTCTTTGAGATAGACACGCACGCGTCCCATACAGGGTGCCGCAATGCCCTCCTTCCCCAAGGCAAGCCGCTGCCCCTGACAAAAACGCGCGGCCAGGGCAGGCGGGAGATGAAGCGCAGGGAAGGACATCAACAAGGCATCGACCGGCGCAAGTTGCGCTTCGCGCACGTTCTCCGGCATCGCCTCCAGCTGTTCAAGCGTCATGCTCCCTTCCAGCGTGCGCCGGCCAACCCCGGTGCGCCGCAAAGTCTGCAGATGCGCACCGCAACCGAGTGCGGCACCGATATCCTCACCAAGCACGCGAATATAGGTGCCTTTGCTACAGGTAACCCGCAGGTCTAGGAAAGGAGCGTTGAAAGCGAGCAGCTCCAGGCGGCGAATCGTCACGCGCCTGGCTTCGCGCTCCAGGGTCACTCCGGCGCGTGCATACGCGTACAAGGGTTTGCCATCACGCTTGAGCGCCGAATGCATCGGTGGAACCTGATCGATCTCGCCGCGAAAGCGCGCAAGCACGGATTCGATCTGATCGGCGCCCACTTGCACTTCCCCCCTTCGCAATACCTCGCCTTCGGTATCGCCGGTCGCGGTCACAACGCCGAGATGCACGCGCGTCTCGTAGGTCTTGTCCGCCTCCAGCAGATCCTGCGAAAACTTGGTCGCCTCGCCAAAGCACAGCGGCAGCAGTCCCGTCGCGAAGGGATCAAGGGTGCCCGTATGACCTGCCTTTTGTGCATTGAGCAGGCGCTTGGCCTTGATCAGTGCATCGTTGCTAGACATCCCGGCTGCCTTGTCCAGCAGCAGTACCCCGTGCACAGGCACACGCGGTTTCCTTGGTGCACGTTGCATCATTGATTCAGGAAACATCCGATATCAGTCTTCCGAGTCGCGTGCACGCGTCGCGTTTGCCTCGTCGATCAATTTCGACAGCTCGATGCCGCGCGCGGTCGACGTGTCGTGCACGAAGTGCAACTCCGGCGTCGTGTGAATGGTCAGCCGGCGACCAAGCTGACCGCGGATGAACCGCGATGCCGCATGCAGGCCGGCCAGAGTGTTGCGCACCGCTTCTTCATTGTCGACCAGCGTCGTGAAGAACACCTTGGCGTGCGCATAGTCGGGAGTGACCTGCACCTCGGTAATCGTGATCATGCCCACGCGCGGGTCCTTCAGTTCGTAGGCGATGATCTCCGCCAGATCGCGCTGGATCTGGTCCGCCACGCGCACGCCGCGGCCGGGAATGGATTTGCTGTGTTTAGCCATGATGATGCCTTGAAGAAAAATGGCCCGGACCAAGTGCGACCACCCGATTCCCGGGCCAAGGCCGCGCTTGCGTCCGGGCCGATGCCCGTTGCGCTGACGACGTTACAGCGTACGTGCGATTTCCTGTACTTCGAAAATCTCCAGCTGGTCGCCTTCCTGGATATCGTTGTAGTTCTTCAGCGACAGGCCGCACTCGAAACCGGCCTTCACTTCCTTCACGTCATCCTTGAATCGTTTGAGCGATTCGAGCTCGCCCGTCCAGACGACCACGTTGTTGCGCAGCAGGCGCACCTGCGAGCCGCGACGCACCACGCCGTCGAGCACATAGCAGCCGGCGATCGAACCAAACTTGCTGACGTGGAAAACCTGGCGAATCTCGACCAGACCCAGCGTCGCCTCGCGCTTCTCCGGAGCCAGCATCCCGGACATCGCCGCCTTCACTTCCTCTACGGCGTCGTAGATGATGTTGTAGTAGCGAATATCGACGCCATTGGCCTCGGCCAGCTTGCGCGCCGACGTATCGGCCCGGGTGTTGAAGCCGATGATGACCGCCTTCGAAGCGACAGCCAGATTGACATCCGATTCGCTGATACCACCGACCGCACCATGCACGATCTGCACTCGCACTTCGTCGGTCGACAGCTTCTGCAGTGCATGCACCAGCGCTTCCTGCGAGCCCTGCACGTCGGCCTTGATGATCAGCGGAAGGTTCTTCACCTCGCCCTCGGCCATCTGCTCGAACATGTTTTCCAGCTTGGCGGCCTGCTGCTTGGCCAGCTTGACGTCGCGGAACTTGCCCTGGCGGAACAACGCGATCTCGCGCGCCTTGCGCTCATCGCCCATGACCATGACTTCTTCGCCGGCGGCCGGCACTTCGGCCAAGCCCTGGATCTCGACTGGAATCGACGGCCCAGCCTCGGCGATGTTCTTGCCGTTCTCGTCCAGCATGGCCCGTACGCGGCCATAGGCAGCGCCCGCAAGCACCACATCACCACGCTTGAGCGTACCGGACTGCACCAACACCGTGGCAACCGGGCCGCGCCCCTTGTCAAGACGGGCTTCGATGACCAGGCCCTTGGCATTGGCATCCACAGGCGCCTTCAGTTCCAGCACCTCAGCCTGCAGCGATACGTTTTCAAGCAGCTCATCGATGCCTTGCCCGGTCTTGGCCGACACCGGCACGAACGGAGAGTCACCGCCGTATGCCTCCGGCACGACGCCTTCGGCAATCAGTTCCTGCGTTACACGATCCACGTTGGCACTGGGCTTGTCCATCTTGTTGATGGCCACCACGAGCGGCACGCCGGCAGCTTTCGCATGCGCGATTGCTTCCTTGGTCTGGGGCATCACGCCGTCATCGGCCGCCACGACCAGAATCACGATGTCGGTCGCCTTGGCGCCGCGCGCACGCATGGCGGTGAACGCCTCGTGGCCCGGGGTATCGAGGAAAGTAATGATGCCGCGCGGCGTCTCGACGTGATAAGCGCCGATATGCTGCGTAATGCCACCAGCTTCCCCCGCGGCGACCTTGGCGCGACGGATGTAGTCCAGCAGCGAGGTCTTGCCGTGGTCGACGTGGCCCATCACTGTCACCACCGGCGCACGCGGCAGCTGTTCGACGTCGGCGTGTTCGCCAGCGTCTTCCAGCAGCGCTTCCGGATCATCCAGCTTCGCGGCATGTGCGCGGTGCCCCATCTCCTCAACGACGATCATTGCGGTTTCCTGGTCCAGCACCTGATTGATCGTCACCATCTGGCCGAGCTTCATCATGTGCTTGATGACCTCGGAAGCCTTGACAGCCATCTTGTGCGCCAGCTCGCCCACGGTGATAGTCTCAGGCACATGCACGTCGTGCACGATCGCTTCAGTCGGCACCTGGAAATTGCTTTCCCGGTCATCGTGGCCGCCGTGGCCGCGCCGTCCGCGCGGTCCGCTGCGCCAGCCGTCGCGCCCGGTCGGAGCCGCACCGCGCGTCTTCAGTCCGGTACGCTTCTTCGAATCGTCCTGCCAGGTCGAGGCAACATTGGCCGACTTGATTGATTTCTTGTCGCCCGCGGCCGGCTTCTTCTCGGCCACCGCCGTCTTCTTCTCCGCCGGCTTGTGAAGGGTGCCTTCCGCCGGCTTGGCCGCCGGTTCCGGTGCCTTCACAATCTTGCGCGGGGTGCTCATCATGGCCTTGATCTGGGCGACCTCTTCAGCCACGGCACGACGCGCGCGCTCGGTGGCCGCAGCACGTTCAGCCTCCAGACGAGCCGCCTCTTCGGCGGCCTTGCGGCGCGCCTCATCTTCAGCCGCACGCTTCTTCTCGTCCGCGTCGGATACCTGCGCCTGCGCGGACTGCGCAGTGGCCGCTGCTGCGGCAGCGGCAGCCAGCCGCTCGGCCTCTTCGGCGGCAGCGCGCTCGCGCGCCGCCCGCGCCTGCTCTTCGCGCTCGGCCTCCAGCTTTGCCAGCCGTTCCTGCTTTTCTCGCAGTTCCGCTTCCTGGCGTGCAATCAGCTCAGCCTGGCGGCGCGCCTCCTCGGCACGGCGACTCGCTTCGGCTTCGTCCTCCACCTGCGATACGGTGTCCACCGGTGCTTCCGAGACTTCCTCGGCGAGCGGATCGTCCCGCTTGATGAAAGTGCGCTTCTTGCGCACTTCCACCTGGATGGTCCGCGACTTGCCCGACGCATCCGCCTGCTTGATCTCGGTGGTCTGCTTGCGCGTAAGCGTGATCTTCTTCTTTTCACCGTCGGGCGCGGCACCATGCGCACGGCGCAAGTGGGTCAACAGCTTGTCCTTGTCTTCCTTCGACAAAGGATCGGACGCCGAACTTTTCTCGACGCCGGCCGCACGCAGTTGGGTCAGCAACAGCTCAGCTGGCATCTTCAGTTCGGTGGCAAATTGGGCTACGTTGGTACTCGCCATTCAGTCCTCTTTTCTATGTGGCTCGACGGATGAAATGTCCTGCGTGCGATCAGGCGGACTCGACCAGAGAACGTGCCGTTTCCTGCAGGGCACGCGCATCGGCGTCGTACTTGGCGTCGATCAGACGCATTTCATCGTCGGTCACATCTGTAAATCCGTTTTCAATCAACTGGCGTGCACGTTCGATCGGAAATGCCAGTACCGCTCCGAACTCATCGTACGCCATGCCGGCAAACGCCGACAGTGTCTTAATGCCCACCAGCCCAAGCTTGCCGGCAGTCATGCGATCCAGCCCCTCCAGATTGATCAGGGCTTCTTCCATGCCTTCGAGACCTTCTTCCGAAACAATCGCTTCGGTCACAAGTGCATCGCGGGCGCGAATGCGCAGCTCGTTGACCGTTTCTTCATCGAAAGCTTCGATCTCCAGCATTTCCTGGATGGGCACGTAGGCGATTTCCTCCAATGTGGAGAAACCTTCCTCCACCAGGATGTCGGCCACTTCCTCGTCCACATCCAGTTTTTCGATGAACAGGCCGCGAATCAGCGCCGCTTCGGCAGCAGCCTTGTCGGCCGATTCCTCGGCCGTCATGATGTTGATCTGCCAGCCCGTCAGCTCGGAGGCCAGACGCACGTTCTGACCACCGCGTCCGATAGCGATTGCCAGGTTTTCTTCGTCAACCACCACGTCCATCGCATGCTTTTCCTCGTCAACAACGATCGAGGAGACGTTCGCCGGCGCCAGCGCGCCAATGACGAACTGCGCCGGATCATCCGACCACAGCACGATGTCGACACGCTCGCCACCCAGCTCGCCTGTCACGGCCTGAACCCGCGACCCGCGCATGCCCACGCAGGTTCCGATCGGATCAATGCGCTTGTCGTTCGTGAATACCGCAATCTTCGCGCGCACACCCGGGTCGCGCGCCGCGCTCTTGATCTCCAGCAGGCCCTGTTCGATTTCGGGCACTTCCAGTTCGAACAGCTTGGCGATGAAATCCGGTGCCGTGCGAGACAGAATCACCTGCGGGCCGCGTGCGCCGCGATCGATACGCAGGATGTAGGCACGCACGCGATCTCCAACGCGGAGGTTCTCCTTCGGAATCATCTGGTCGCGCGGAAGACGCGCCTCAATCTTGCCTGACTCCACGATCGCATCGCCGCGCTCCATTCTCTTAATGGTGCCGGTCACGAGCGCATCGCCGCGAGCAAGAAAATCCGCCAGGATCTGTTCGCGCTCTGCATCGCGGATACGTTGCAGGACTACCTGCTTGGTGTCCTGGGCAAAGCGCCGACCGAAATCAACCGACTCGATCGGCTCTTCAATATAGTCGTCAACCTCGATATCGGAAATCTGCTCACGCGCCTCGAACAGCAGTACTTCCTGATCAGGCAGTTGCAGACCCGCTTCATCCGGCACCACGTGCCAGCGGCGGAAGGACTCGAACTCGCCGGTTTCGCGGTCGATCGAAACTCGCACGTCCACATCGCCTTCGTAGCGCTTCTTGGTCGCTTGCGCGAGCGCATGTTCGAGCGCCCCGAAAACGATCTCCTTGTCGACGTTCTTTTCGCGCGCCAGCGCATCGACCAACAACAATACTTCGCGACTCATGCTTTGCGGCTCCTAAAGTCCACTTTCGGCACTAGGCGTGCCTTGTCCACGTCAGCGAGCGTGAATTCCAGCATCGCCGACCCTTCTTTTCCTTCGAATTCGAGTTTGAGCGTATCGCCTTCCGGCGCTTGCAGGATGCCCTGGAAGGACTTACGATTGGCCGCGACCGCCACCGGCATGCGAAGCTTCCCGGAGGCCTCGCAACCAGCAAAGCCCACGAAATCGGCAAACTTCTTGAGCGGACGATCCAGCCCCGGAGACGACACTTCCAACCGCTCATAGTCGACATTTTCGACCGTAAACAAGTGAGTCAACTGGTTGCTGACCGCCTCGCAGTCGTCAACCGTAATCGCCTCCGGCTCCCCTTCCTCGCTCGCCGGATTGTCGATCAACACGCGCAGCAGACCACGACCGGCCTGCTCAAAATCGACCAGCTCGTAGCCCATCCCCGACACGGTTTTTTCAATCAACTCCAGCAAGCGCACCTGATTTCCTCGTATCCATCCCCGCGCCAATGAAAACCGTTCAAGAAAAAAAAAATGGGCATCCGCCCATCTTTCTTATCGGTTTACCACCGGCAAACGCGGCAATCCGGCCCAGATTCCCCTTCCGGCAGCCGCTCCTCCAAGGCGCCGGCAGGATCAAAACTGGACCTGCGTTAACTCGCTAATTATAAACAGATTTTTGGCATACCGCAATCGAACCGTATTCCAGCGCCTCAACCGCGTCCTCGACGCCGCATCATGCCCAGTCCGCCCGTCACGCCATGCCCGGCAAATCCGCCCCCTCGCCGCCGCGCCTGACCGATGTCGGGAAAGCCAAGAGCAGTCTGCAACGGATCCGGTTGACGCGGACGGTTTGCAGGGCGCTGCGAACCTTGCTTCTGCCCATTCCGCTCGGAACGCTCGGGACGATCCCCTTTTCGCGATTGCCCTGCGGCCCTTTCAAGTCCACTTGCAACCATCAACTGGCGCACGGCATTCTCATCAAGCTCGTCCCAGCGTCCACGCTTGAGCGTACTGGGCAAAGTCAACGAGCCGTAGCGGGTACGAATCAAACGCGAAACGGTCAGGCCGACCGATTCGAACATACGCCGCACCTCACGATTGCGGCCTTCGCCGATCGTTACCCGATACCAGCGATTCACGCCTTCGCCGCCACCATCGACAATGCGCGAGAACTGCGCAGGCCCGTCTTCCAGTTCGACTCCAGAAAGCAGCTTCTGACGCACTCCCTCTTCCAGCTCGCCAAGCGTACGCACTGCGTACTCGCGCTCAATACCGTAGCGTGGATGCATCAGACGGTTGGCCAGATCGCCGGAGGTCGTGAAAAGCAGCAGCCCTTCGGTATTGAAGTCGAGTCTGCCGACTGCCAGCCACTTGCCGGCCTTGATGGATGGCAGACGCTCGAATACGGATGGACGCCCCTCCGGATCGTTCGTGCTGACGATCTCGCCTGCAGGCTTGTGATAAATGAGCACACGCGGTGGCTTCTTGCTGACCTTGCGCTGAACCAGCTTGCCGTTAATACGAACCTGGTCGGTCGGAAGGATGCGCTGGCCGATGTGGGCCGGCTCGCCGTTCACCGACACCCGGCCGGCCACGATCAACTCCTCCATGTCGCGTCGCGATCCCAGGCCGGCCTCAGCCAGCACCTTGTGCAACTTGGGGGCATCATCTTCAGCGGTAAGATCGCGCCGCACGTTCCGGTTCGAACGCGTTGCGGGACCGTCGGCATCGGCATCGAAAGCCCCTGAAGTGACAAGAGCAAAGATGTCTTCAGCGCTGCCACCCTTGCGCGCCGCAGACCTGGACTCGCCCTGCTGACCCTTGCCGCGCCCCTGCCGTCCTCTGCCCTTGTTACGCGATTCATTGTTGCGGGACTCTCCACCAGGCCGACCGTTTCCAGCACGTGGCTTGGCACCGGACGCCGCATCACCTGCCGGAACTGCCGTCTCCTCACTCCGCTCCGGCGCGCCGACATCGTTCTGGGAAGGCTTGCCACCACGCCCGCGCCGCAAGCTGCGCGGCCCACGCACACCGCGCTTGCCGGATTTCTTGGGCCCTTGAGCCCCACCGGCATCCACAGCTTCGGATGCACTTGATTGAGGGGAGTCGTTTTGCGCCGATACGTCGTTCATCGCAGCAGCAGTCTCATTGCGGTTTGGCTGGTTCATTGTTCAGTATGTCGGTAGGTACATCCGCCGCTACTTCGCCCATGTCAGGCATATGTGCAGCAGCGTTGTGATCGGAATCCGCGCCGGGCAGGGCAGCGGCAACGTCATGCCCCCCCGCCGAGGCGGGGACCTCGCCAGCAGATTCGGGTATCGAAGGAGAGTCATCATCCATGGCATCCAGTTCCCGTTGAATGCCTGCCGCCAGCGCCTGCATTTCCGGCAGCGATGCGCCCTGTACGTCGCCTTGCGCCAAGTGTTGCAACGGGGGAAGCTGATCCAAGGAAGTCAGGCCCAGATCATCCAGAAACTGTCGCGTAGTCGCGAACAGCGCGGGGCGTCCCGGAACGTCACGGTAACCGACCGATTCTATCCAGCCCCGTTCTTCGAGCAGCTTGATTGTCTGGGAGTTCACGGCAACACCGCGAATTTCTTCAATATCGCCGCGCGTGACGGGTTGCCGATAAGCGATGATGGCAAGTGTCTCCAGGGTGGCGCGGGTGTATTTCGGCGGCTTTTCCGGATTCAAGCGCTCTAGATAGATCTTCATCTCCGGCCGGCTCTGAAACCGCCAGCCACGCGCTAACGCAACCAGCTCAATACCCCCGTCTGCCCAGTCAGCACGCAACTCTTCCAGTAGCGCCTTGATGGCCTCCATGCCAAGCGATTCCTGCGTCTCGTCGTCGGCAAAGAGCTTCCGCATGTCATTGACAGACAACGGCTCATGCGCGCATAGCAGCGCAGTTTCGAGGACCTTCTTCGCCTCACCGGTGTTCATGTGCGTCTGGGTTTGTATGAACGAATTCGGATTATTTCACCAGCGACAGGTGCTGCAGGCACAGCCCGTTAGAAACCACTGGAACAACTCTGGAACCTTCCCGACGCCCGTTTTTTCTTGAAATCTAATAGGGGCGGAAAGCGCAGGAACTACGACCTTGGTTGCGGGGGCAGGATTTGAACCTGCGACCTTCGGGTTATGAGCCCGACGAGCTGCCAGACTGCTCCACCCCGCGTCTGGAAAGAAAGAAGTATAGCGCGCATGGCCACGCAATGCAAATCCGGCAGGCCGCGACGCAGTGATACACTTTCGGCTCCCCCATTTTCAGACCGCTCTCCGCGACTTCCGCTCATGAAATACTGCCCGCAATGCGCTCACGAGGTCACGCTGCAGGTGCCGCCGGACGACAACCGTCCACGTTATGTATGCGGTCAGTGCGGAACCATTCACTATCAGAACCCCAAGATGGTGATCGGCTCAATCCCAGTCTGGGAAAACGGAAATGAAGTGCACGTCCTGCTTTGCAAGCGCGCCATCGAACCGCGCTTGGGCTACTGGACCCTCCCCGCCGGGTTTATGGAAAACGAGGAAACGACGTCACAGGCCGCGGCTCGTGAAACTCTGGAGGAAGCGGGTGCGCGGGTGAAGCTTCACGAACTGTTCTCGCTGCTGAACGTGCCGCATGTGCATCAGGTCCACATGTTCTATCGCGCCACCCTGCTCGACCTCGACTACCAGGCCGGCACCGAAAGCCTGGACGTGCGCCTGTTCGCGGAGCACGAAATCCCCTGGCAGGACATTGCCTTCCCAACTGTGCACCACACCCTGAAATTTTTCTTCGCCGACCTGGCGCGCGCGCGAGAGACGGGTGCGGGATTCGCGTTGCATACGCTGGATCTCATCAGGCCGATGCGCGGATGATCCCTTGGCTTGACCCCGATACGCCTTTCCCCGATGTCCACCATGCGCTGACCGAAGACGACGGCGCGCCGGGATTGCTGGCAGCTGGCGCGAACCTGTCGCCGCAACGTTTGCTCGACGCTTACCGGAACGGCATCTTTCCCTGGTTTTCGGAAGGACAGCCCATCCTCTGGTGGAGCACCGATCCGCGCATGGTCCTGCGACCCGATCGCTTTGTCATCTCGCACAGTCTCAAGAAGTCAATCAGGAAGGTTCAGCGCAGCATGGACAGCAGCGATGGCGCCTGGCAGGTGCGCTTCGACAGCGCGTTCGAAGACGTAATGCGCGCGTGCGCAGCGCCACGCGCCGATGGCGCTGGAACCTGGATTTCAGAAGAGATCGTCGCCGGTTATACCGGCCTGCACCACATGGGCTACGCCCACTCGTCCGAGCTCTGGCATGATGGCAAACTGGTCGGCGGGGCGTATGGTGTTGCAATCGGCCGCATGTTCTATGGCGAATCTATGTTTGCGCGCGAACGCGACGCTTCAAAGATCGCACTCGCCTACCTGGTACGTTTCCTGCTGGAGCGTGGTGTCGAGCTGATTGACTGTCAGCAGGAAACAGCGCACTTGACATCCCTTGGGGCGACGCCAATCCCCCGCACGCAGTTCATCGCCCATCTCCGACGAGCCGTGAACCTGCCGCCGATTCTCGCCTGGAGGCCGTCGCCATTCCGCGATTCGGAGTGTTCCGCCACCTGACTGAGGTGTAAAGTAGTCGAGCTGATGTGATGCATCCGATTCGTCCATGACACATCTAAAAGACCTGCCGTTCTCGGCACTTCAGTTCTATGCAACTGCGCCCTACCCTTGTAGCTACTTGGAGGGGCGTCAGGCGCGCTCGCAAGTGGCGACACCGTCTCACCTGATCAATGCCGATCTCTACAGCGAGTTAGTCAGAAGCGGTTTTCGGCGCAGCGGCATCTTTACTTACCGACCTTACTGCGACGGATGCCAGGCCTGCGTGCCGGTTCGCATCAAGGTCGAGGATTTCACGCCTGACCGCAGCCAGCGCCGCGCTTGGAAGCGTCACTCCAGCCTGGCGACCTGGGTAACAACCCTTGCCTACATGCCGGAGCATTACGCGCTGTACCTGCGCTACCAGTCGCGACGCCATGCCGGAGGCGGCATGGACCAGGACAGCCGCGATCAGTACGCCCAATTCCTCCTGCAAAGCAAGGTCAACACGCGCCTGGTCGAATTCCGCGAACCCGACGGCACGTTACGCATGGTCAGCATCATTGACGTGCTGTCGGACGGCCTGTCCTCGGTTTACACTTTCTATGATCCGGATCTTCCCGGCGCATCGTTCGGCACCTACAACATCCTTTGGCAGATCGATCAGGCACGTCGCCTAAACATGCCCCATCTGTACCTCGGCTACTGGATCCGCAACAGTGGCAAGATGGCGTACAAAGCGCGCTTTCACCCGCTGGAGGCATTTCGCCAAGGGTCCTGGACTCCCTGGAAGCCCTGAGATTGGCTCTGTCTCGCTGCAGACGCGTTGCTTCCGGAGGTTAAAATACCGCCTCTGCCGCCATCTGGCGGCGCCAGATGCCACGATTCATGTCCGACGCCCTTCTGTACGCGCTCGCGCGTCCGCTGCTGTTCTCACTCGATCCGGAAACTGCACACAATTTCACCCTGGCTGCCCTGAAGCGCGCCGATGATGCCGGCCTGACCCGACTCCTGCCGCGCCCGCAGCCCGACCCGCGTGTAGTCATGAGCTTGAACTTTGCGAATCCGGTCGGTCTTGCTGCCGGACTAGACAAGGACGGCGCATACATCGACGGCCTTGCTGCGCTCGGTTTCGGTTTCATCGAGATCGGCACTGTCACACCTCGCCCACAGCCCGGCAATCCCAAGCCGCGCATGTTCAGACTGCCCCGCGCGCACGCGATCATCAATCGCTTCGGATTCAACAACGGCGGGGTGGATGCCTTCGTCGCCAATGTGCGGGCATCGAAGTATTACCAGGACAGGCAAGGCGTGCTGGGATTAAACATCGGCAAGAATGCCGACACACCAATCGAGCGTGCTTTGGACGATTACCTGTATTGCCTCGAAAGGGTCTATCCGTATGCCAGCTACGTCACGATCAACGTGTCCTCGCCCAATACGAAAAACCTGCGCCAACTGCAGGGCGCATCCGAGCTCGACGGCCTGCTAAACCAACTGAAAGCAGCACAGGCACGCCTGGCGGATCAGCACGGCCGCTACGTGCCACTGGCGCTGAAGATTGCTCCTGATGTAGACGATGAACAAATCAAGAACGTGGCCGACGCGCTCTTGCGCCATCGTATCGACGCAGTCATTGCGACCAATACCACAATCACGCGCGAAGCCGTTGTCGGCTTGCCGCACGCTCAGGAGACTGGCGGACTATCGGGCGCCCCCGTATTCGCGCTCTCGAATCAGGTGATTCGCAAACTGAAGGTCGAACTGGGCGACGACCTGCCCATCATCGGCGTAGGCGGCATCCTGTCAGGTGAGGATGCTCGCGAGAAGATGGCAGCGGGAGCATCCCTCGTGCAGCTCTATAGCGGTCTCGTCTACAAGGGCACATCATTGGTCCGGGAGTGCGCTGACGCGTTGCGCAAGGCACCTTAATTCATCTGCCTCATCAAAAAAAGCAGCCCGGAGGCCTCACGGCCATCCGGGCTCCTGAATTGCATCCCGCGCCTACTCGACTTCCAGCGTTTCTTCTGGTGCCGGCGGCGGCGCCACGTCGCCTTCGGCGAATTCGAGCTTGATCTGGTCCTTGTCGTCCAGATCCACCGTCACCTTGCCACCGGAGACTAGGCGGCCGAACAACAACTCGTCGGCCAGTGCCTTGCGGATCATGTCCTGGATCAGGCGCGACATCGGCCGCGCGCCCATCAGCGGGTCAAAGCCCTTTTGCCCCAGGAAGCGGCGCAACTTGTCCGTGAAGATGGCGTCAACCTTCTTCTCGTGGAGCTGCTCTTCCAGTTGCATCAGGAACTTGTCGACCACGCGGAGGATGATTTCCTCGTCCAGCGCCTTGAAGCTGATGATTGCGTCCAGCCGATTGCGAAATTCCGGCGTAAACATGCGCTTGATTTCGGCCATCTCATCGCCGGCCTCCTTCTTCTCGGTGAAGCCGATCGAACGCTTCTGCAAGGCCTCCGCTCCCGCGTTCGTGGTCATGATGATGATCACGTTGCGGAAGTCGGCCTTGCGACCGTTGTTATCGGTCAGCGTACCATGGTCCATCACCTGTAGCAGGATGTTGAAGATGTCCGGATGGGCCTTTTCGATTTCGTCAAGCAACAACACTGCATGCGGCTTTTTCGTGATCGCCTCGGTCAGCAAACCGCCCTGGTCATAGCCGACATAGCCCGGCGGCGCGCCGATCAGACGCGACACCGCATGCCGCTCCATATATTCCGACATGTCGAAGCGGATCAGCTCGATGCCAAGGATGAAGGCAAGCTGTTTGGCCACCTCGGTCTTGCCCACGCCGGTGGGACCGGAGAACAGAAAGGAACCGATCGGCTTGTCCATCTTGCCCAAGCCTGCGCGGGCCATTTTGATGGCAGCACCCAGCGCCTCGATCGCCGGATCCTGGCCAAACACCACATTCTTCAAGTCGCGATCGATCGTCTGCAGCTTGGCGCGATCGTCCTGGTTGACCGATTGCGGAGGAATGCGCGCAATCTTCGAAATGATGTCCTCGATCTCGGACTTGCCAATGGTTTTCTTCTGCTTCGACTTGGGAAGGATTCGTTGTGCCGCGCCAGCCTCGTCAATTACGTCGATGGCCTTGTCTGGCAGATGACGATCATTGATGAAACGTGCCGACAGCTCAGCAGCCGTGGTGAGGGCCAGAGCCGAGTACTTGACGCCGTGGTGTTCCTCAAAGCGGGATTTCAAGCCGCGCAGGATCTGCACCGTCTGCTCCACGGTCGGTTCGTTGACATCGATCTTCTGGAAGCGCCGCGACAACGCATGATCCTTCTCGAACACGCCGCGGAACTCGGTATACGTGGTCGCACCGATGCAACGCAGTTGTCCGGATGACAGCGCCGGCTTGAGCAGATTCGAGGCATCAAGCGTGCCGCCCGAGGCGGAACCGGCACCGATGATCGTGTGAATCTCGTCGATGAACAGGATTGCACTCGGGTTCTCGCGTAGCTGCTTGAGCACAGCTTTCAGGCGCTGCTCAAAACCGCCGCGGTACTTGGTGCCCGCCAGGAGTGCGCCCATGTCGAGCGAATAAACGACTGCATTCTGCAGCACCTCCGGCACGTCACCTTGCGTCACGCGCCAGGCCAAGCCTTCGGCGATCGCGGTCTTGCCCACGCCAGCCTCTCCAACCAGGAGCGGATTATTCTTGCGACGCCGGCACAAAGTCTGAATCACGCGCTCGACTTCCTGCTCGCGTCCGATCAATGGATCGATCTTGCCCTCAGCCGCCATCTTGTTCAGATTCTGCGTGAACTGGTCGAGCGGACTTTCCTTCTGCTGCCCTTCGGCTTGGGCTTCCTCCGAGCCTTCCGGCGCCTTCGGCATTTCCGCCTGCTGGTCCTTGCGCGCGCCGTGCGAGATGTAGTTCACCACGTCAAGCCGGGTCACGCCCTGCTGATGCAGGTAATAAACTGCATGAGAGTCCTTCTCACCGAAGATGGCCACCAGCACGTTCGCGCCAGTGACTTCCTTCTTGCCGTTCGAAGCCGACTGCACGTGCATGATTGCACGCTGGATTACGCGCTGAAATCCGAGGGTAGGCTGTGTGTCCACCTCGCCGGTACCGGGTACTGTCGGCGTGTTGTCATTAATGAAATTTGTCAGGGTCTTGCGCAGGTCCTCGATATTGACCGCGCATGCGCGCAGCACATCGGCGGCCGACGGATTGTCCAGTAACGCGAGCAACAAGTGCTCGACGGTAATGAACTCGTGGCGCGCTTGGCGGGCCTCGACAAAGGCCATGTGCAAACTGACTTCCAATTCCTGCGCAATCATGCTTCCTCCATCACGCACTGCAGGGGATGTCCTGCCTTTCTGGCGTGGGTTAAAACCAATTCTACTTTAGTGGACGCGATGTCCTTGGGATAGACGCCACACATGCCTTTCCCGTCGCGATGGACCTTGAGCATGATCTGGGTTGCCGTTTCCCGATCCTTGTTGAAATACTCTTGGAGTATTGCCACCACAAACTCCATGGGAGTGTAATCGTCGTTCAGGAGCAAAACCTGGTACATGGGCGGCGGTTTGAGCTTCTGCTCCTGCCTCGCGAGCACCGTACCGTTGTCATGCTGGGTTTCCATACATCTATATATGTTGCCGCGGCTCGTGCCTATGAGTGGAAGAATGGGGCGTAAATTCTCCATACCGATATTACGCCGTTTCCGCTCGATTCGCAGATGATGCTGGCCTGTCCGAATTCAAGAATCGGGCCCAAAAACAGGGTTTGCAATAAATCAAAAGGCTGGACCAAACTTCCTTGACTTTTATAATTATTGCAGGAACAATGGGATGCATTGACAAGCCCGAGGTTTGGCCATTGTCAATAAGAAGTGAGCAAGTTATAAGAGGGGGCAGCGTGACGCGAGGCTTCTTGCTTTTACGGCTCGTGTG